>JAPOOT010000262.1 GCA_026713285.1 Gemmatimonadota bacterium
CGATCCCCATCGCCTCTCCCCAACATCCCGATGACATACCTGGCCAGTCCCTGCGCCGCCAGGCCCACGGTGCGGGTATTGAGCCGGTTCGGCCCCGGTCCCATCCGACTTCGGATGCCGCCTGTACCGAAGGCGAGGACCGAACCGAAAGCGTCCTCCAGTTCGTCGGTGTCGCCTGCATCCACGAGGGCATCGATCTCATCACGGTACGCCGCGAGGCCGGGCTCCGACGACCATTGTACCAGGGCATCCCCGGCCGTACGGGACAGGATGCCGTCTTCGGTCCAGGCGATGATCTTGCTTACGCGGTGATCATTCATCTCATGAGAGGAGGATTGGGAAACCGCGGTCGATCGCCACGATTTCCGTATGGAATTCCGTGTTCCACGTAAGAAGCACTGCAGTTCGTGTGTGGTGTTCCATGACCCACTTTAGAAGAACTGGAGTTCGTGGATTGACCCTCGAAAATACCAGAAGTCCACCAGGATCGCAATGGCGGCGCCGAGGACATAGCCTACCATGATGCCGATCATCAGCGGCTGGACGGCCTGATAGAGGCGTACACCGCCTACCCTGATCAGGATGGTTTTCAACAGCCAGGCCAGAAAGACGGGAAAGAAGGCGTTTCGCGCGGGACCGCCGGCGGCCACTACGAAACCAATCGGCGAAATGGGCCACCAGCTGAAGTAATAGCGGGCGACGCTCATACCCGTGACCATGGCCATGCCCGCGACCAGGAAGAACACCTCCGCGCCCGAAATGGTGGTACTGTTCTGCATCCAGGTTATGATCAGGTTATAGAAACCGGGGTCTCCGGCGATGTTATTGTAGTAATTCGCCGCGCCGCCCAGCCGGTATCCGGAATAGGACGAGAACCCGATGGCCGTAATCGAGCTGACGACGAAGGTGACCGATGCCCAGAAGAACAGGACCCGTCCGGAGACGCCGAGTATAGACTGCATCCGCGCGACGTGGGAGGGGATGATCATCGTAAAGGTCTTCCAGTTGCGCGCGAAGGCGCTTCCCAGGCCCAGGGCCGTCAGGTTCTGCGGCGACAGCGAGGCGGAGCCCAGCATGCCCACCGTAAACTGGTGGGCGTTGATGGGCAGGTCCAGGAAGACCAGCCCCGATTCCGCCATCACGCGGCACAATGCGAAGTAGAAGAGGAAAAGCAGGACGAGAAAGACGGCGATCACCGGGAAGGACATGCCGATCACGTGCAGCCACCAGGAGATGTAGGCCATGCCGCAGGCGCCCGTGACCAGGGCTGCCCGGTAGGAAATGAACTCGTCTTCGTCGCGCAGGTTCGTTTCGTGTCCCCGCACGTGGCGCCACACCGTCGCCAGGTGCCGCCGCGCGATCCAGAAACCCCAGAGCGCGAAGGCGATCATGCCCCCGATGAACTGCACGGCGACCAGTCCGCCCGGTATGGCCGTACCCGAGGCGGCGACAACGCCGACCCGGGCCAGGATGCCCTGCTGTAGCGTATTGATGATCTGGAACAGCCACACGCTGAACAGGATATCCACGTTGATGAAGTAGGAGAAGGCAAAGGTGAGGACGTTCATTCGGATGGGATGCGCCGGAAAAGCATGTCCGAAATTAACGCTGAGCACGGTGCTCGCGTCGACGGGAAAGGACGACCACTGGGTCCAGTACGATGCGGTGTTCCAGAGCATGATGGAGAAGGTGACCACCGCGCCGGTGATGAACATGCGGTTTCGCATGATCGTCGGCAGGACGGCGTCCGGCTCATCCTTCGTTTCCGTCATGACGACCGGCGCCTGGACGAGGGGATAGGAAAGCCGCTCGTGCTCGACCCACTGCCTGCGCATCAGGATGACGAAGCAGATACCCACGGCCAGGAGGCCGCCAAAGAAAGACAGCCACCAGAACGACGGAATGATCCAGGCCGCCCAGGGGATCGGCATGCTTCCCGGAAGGCCCCAGTAATAGTCCCGGTTCGCGTTCTGTTCGTTCGTGACGATGAGCCAGTCGGGCAGATAGGCGAAGAACATCTCGCGCCACTGGTTCTCGGGCGACGCGTAGTATTCCGCCGTGGCCATCACGTTCACGACGTAGTTGGACATGCCCCAGGTCGGCACCATGAAACCGACCCAGCCAAGTACGAAAACGAAGAGGACTTCTTTGTCCCGCAATCCCAGTGACGGACGGATCGCCTTGACCAGCAGGTTGGGACCCAGGACACCCAGCAGGAAGGGAATCAGCAGGGCGAGATCTATGTGGGCGAAGGTAAGGTGCACATACCCCAGGTGGTAGTTGCTCGACACGGAGAAGAGATTGACGACGACGGCCAGGGCCAGGCCCGCCGCCACCGCCCGGGGCGTTACCACCTTCGAGGAGGTTCTTTCTTCCAGTTCGCTCATGCTCGGTACGGCGCGCCGCGATCTGCGCATTGTTCGGTGCCGTCGCCGGCGCGTTCACCGGACGGCAAGTGGCCCATGACGGGTCCCGTTTCAAAAGGAATGGGGATTATGTACGGCTCCGGGAAAATACAGCACATCCGCCAGGATAGCAATGGAAGCGCCGAGGACGTAGCCCACGAGGATGCCGATCATCAACGGCTGAATGGCATGGTATAGCCGCACGCCGCCTGCCCTGATCAGGAGGGTTTTCAACAGCCAGGCGAGAAGGACCGGGAAGAAGGCGTTGCGGGGCGGGCCGCCGGCCGCCACCACGAAGCCGATGGGTGATATGGGCCACCAGCTGAAGAAGTAACGGCAGACAGTCATACCCAGGACCATCGCCATGCCCGCGACCAGAAAGAACACCTCGGAACCGGAAATCATCGTGCTGTTCTTCATCCAGCTGATGATCAGGTCGTAGAATCCGGGGTGACCCGCGATATCGGCGTAGAAGTTCGACGCGCCGCCGAGCCGGTATCCGGAATAGGCCGTGAAGCCGACGGCGGAAATCGCGCTGAGGGAGAAGGCGACGGCGCTCCAGAAGAATAGCGTGCGCCCCTCGACGCCGATCACCGATCTCAGCCGCGCGACGTGGGACGGAATGATCATGGGAAAGGTCTTCCAGTTGCGCGCGAATGCGCTTCCCAGGCCCAGCGCCGTCAGGTTCCGGGGTGAAAGCGAAGCGGAGCCCAGCATGGCGACGGTAAACTGGTGAGCGTTAACTGGAAGGTCCAGGAAAACGAGTCCGGATTCCGCCATTACGCGGCAGAAGGCGAAGTAGAATAAGAACAGCACCGTCAGAAACGCGGCGATTACCGGAAAGGACATGCCCACGGCGTGCAACCACCACACGATGTAGGCCATGCCGCACGCCCCGGTGATCACGGCCGTCCGGTAGGAAAAGAACTCGTCCTCGTCACGAAGGTTCGTGGCGCCTCCCAGCACATGTCGCCACACCGTCGCCAGATGCCGCCGCGCGATCCAGATCCCCCAGAGCGCGAAGGCGATCATCCCGCCGATGAACTGAACCGTGACCAGCCCTCCAGGCACGGCGGTTCCCGAATCTGCGATGATGCCGAGCCGGGCCAGGACGCCTTGCTCCAGCGTGTTGATGATCTGGAAGAGCCAGACGCTGAACAGGATGTCCACGTTGATGAAGTAGGAGAATGCAAAGGTAAGGACGTTCATGCGAATGATTTGAACCGGGAAGGCGCGGCCGATCTCGATATTGATCAGGAACTTCGTGTCGATGGGAAAGGACGTCCACTGCGTCCAGTATGATACCGTGTTCCAAAGCATGAGGGAAAACGTGACCGTAGCGCCGGTGATGAACAGCCGGTTTCGCATGATCGACGGCAGGACCGAATCCGTTTCGTCGTCCGCATCCGTCATGACGACCGCCGTCTGCGCGAGGGGATAGGAAAGGCGCTCGTGCTCGGCCCATTGCCGGCGCATCAGGACGACATAGCAGAGGCCGACGGCTAGCAGGCCGGCGAAAAAGGAAAACCACCAGAACACGGGAATGATCCACGCCGCCCATGGAATCGGAGCGCCGGCGGGAAGGCCCCAGTAGTAGTCCCGGTTCGCGTTCTGTTCGTTCCTGATAATTACCCAGTCCGGGAGAAAGGGGAAAATCAGTTCGCGCCACTGGTTCTCGGGCGTGGCGTAGTATTCCGCCGTGGCCATCATGCCGACCAGGTAGTTCGACATGCCATAGGTGGGTACCATGAAACCGATCCAGCCCAGGACGAAGACGAACAGGAGTTCCTTGTTTCGCAGTCCCCACGACGGATTGATCGCCTTGACCAGGATATTGGGGCCCAGTACGCCCAGGAAGAACGGGATCAGCAGGCCGAGGTCGATATGGGCGAAGGTGAGATGGGTAAACCCGACGAGATAACTGGTCGACACCGACAGGATGTTGACCGCGACGGCCAGCGCCAGACCCATGATGATGGCCCGGGGGGTCGCTGCGCGCGGGCTGGACGGGTCGACCGTATCGGTCATAGGCTATACAGGGAGCTGTACTTATCGCGTACGTAAGCCAGGAAGTAATCCGCCGAAAGCGCTTCGCCGGTGACGTGCCGCACGAGTTCACCGGCGCGGTAGGTCATGCCGGGCCGATGGATGCGGTCCCTGAGCCAGTCCCGCAGGGGAAGCAATTCTCCGCGTGCGATTCGTTCCGTCAGGCCGTGTATTTCCCGCTCGGCGGCGCGGTAGAACTGGGCGGCGTAGAGATTCCCAAGGGTATAGGTGGGGAAATACCCGAAACTCCCGTGCGACCAGTGGATGTCCTGCAGCACGCCGTCCCGGTCGTCCGGCGGCGAAATGCCGAGAAAGGCCTTCATCTTCTCGTTCCATACCGCCGACAGATCGCCCGCCGCGTATTCGTCCGTGAACAGTCCGCGCTCTATTTCGAACCGGAGCAGGATGTGGAGATTGTAGGTGATTTCATCGGCTTCGACACGGATGAGCGAGGGTTTCACCTCGTTAACCGCGGCGTAGACTTCTTCTTCGCTCACGTCCGCCGAGTTTTCAGGGAATATCGCCGAGAACTCGGGGTAGAAGTACCGCCAGAAGGCCCGGCTCCGCCCGACCATGTTTTCCCACATACGGGATTGGGACTCGTGTATGCCGAGGGACACCGAAGCCCCGCGGGGCGTGCCCTCGTGCTCCGGGTCGTGTCCCTGTTCATAGAGACCGTGCCCCGCCTCGTGGATCACGCCGTAGAAGGATTGCATGGGGAGCGTCTCGGAATACCGGGTCGTCATTCGGACGTCGTTGACGCCCATGTGCGTGCAGAATGGATGGGGTGATATGTCCAGGCGGCCTGCCTCGAAATCGAAGCCCATGCGTTCGGCGGCCTTGACGCCCATGCGCCGCTGGTCGTCGACGGGGTAGTTCCGCGCCAGGAAATCGGTGCGAGGCTTGACGCCCGAGTCGGCGATGCGCTGCACCAGGTCCACGAGGGGACCACGGATAGAATCGAAGACCGCCGCGGTCTCTTTCGTCGAAGCGTAAGGCTCGTATTCATCGAGCAGCGCGTCATAGGGTTCGTCCTCGTATCCCACCGCCTCGGCGACCTCGCGCTGGAGGGCGACCAGCTTGTCTACCCTCGGGGCGAAAGCCGGGAAGTCATCCTCCTGCCGGGCCTTGATCCACACGCTGATGGCCGCCGAACTCGTTTCCGCCAGGTCCTTGACCAGGCCGACGGGGATCTTTACCGCCCGGTCGCTGAAACGGGAAATCTCGCGGACGTTGACCTCTTCGTCGGCCGTCAGCGATTCGGAACGGGCCCCGTCCAGCGCGCCACGCATTTCATCGGAGGTGATCCGTTCGTGGGCCATGCCTGAGAGCGTGGCGAGTTGCCGTCCCCGGCTGGCCGCGCCCTTCGTGGGCATGTAGGTTTCCTGGTCCCACCCCATCAGGGCCAGGGCGGCGTACAGATCACTTATCTCCCCATAGATCTCCATTACCCGTTCATAGTGCTTTGGCACGGCGTATATCTCCCTTGTCTGGAACCGCTCTGACTGTTTCTCGTCTGTCAGGAGGCTTCCGCGAGCGGTATCGTTTCTCTCTAGTTGCCCAGGACCCGGTGGACGCGCAATTCAAGCAGGCCATGGGCCCTTCGAAGTACCTGTTCCACCTGGCCGGATTGATCTCCTCGTGCGAATATGAAACCGGGGTAGCTCGCGCCTTCGGGAAGCGGAGTCAGCAGGTCGCCTTCCTTTGCGGTGATAACCACGTCTTCCACGCCCGGAACCTTCTTCGCCGCTTCGACACCGTCGTACCGCAGGAACTGTCCGCTTTCCGGAACGGGCAGCATCATCACGCCCGCGGCCATCGTCTCGCCCGCGGCCATCGTCTCGCCCGCGGCCTTCGTCTCGCCCGTACCTCGCCCGAAGTCCGTCGCGTCGAGACCGGTACCGCTCGTGTCCTGTCCCAGGGCGTGACGCAGGATGAGTTCCTCCAGGGACAGCCCGAGTCCGAACTCCAGGACGCGCGAGCAGAGCCCCCCGATGGATCGGCCGGCGATTTCAATGATCCTGGCCTCGCCGTGGTGGATGCGCAGTTCGGCGTGGACCGGACCCTCCGACAGGCCCACGGCCGTGGAAGCCCTTTGTACGGCTTCGGCCACGACCTGTTGCGTCTTGCCGTGCAAGCGCGAAGGCGTTACGTAAATCGACTCCTCGAAATAGGGCCCCTCCAGCGGATCGGGCTTGTCGAACAGCGCGAGCACGCGCAGCAGTCCGCCGGTCAGTAATCCCTCCAGGGCTATCTCTGCGCCTGGTATGTAGGACTCCACCATGATGCGTCGGGCGTCGGGGTCGAGGCTCGGCGGCCTGTCCGTCGCGCTGTCGAGTATGTGGCTGATTCTCCGGAATGCTTCTATAAAGCCTGATGGCGAGTCGGCCCGTATTACGCCCCGGCTGCCCGATAACAGGACGGGTTTGAGCACACAGGGGTAAGGTTGCTCCAGCGCGATTTCCTCGACGGGGATAGACAGGTCGAACCGGGCGAAATACGGGTTCCATTCCCCTGCACCCGAGAGCATTTCGCGCATGCGGTACTTGTTGCGCGCGGCGACGGCCGCTTCGGGCGTGTTGTGCGGAAGATCGAGGGTTTCACATGCCCTCGCGGCGATCTCTGTGGTGTAGTCGTCGACGGGTACGATGGCATCGAGGGTATGATCGCGGGCGTAGGCCACGATCTCCTCCACGGCCTGCGACACGTATCTCAGCCGAAGCGACAGGGGAACGTCCCACGCTTCCGCCAGCATGTGGCAGAAATCCGAACCCACGACGACTTCAATGCCCATACGCTGCGCCGCAGCCAGAAACGGATCCGCGCGATAGGTCGTCGTCGGCATCAGGAGCAGTAGTTTTTTAGAGCGGGTCTCTGCTGGCATGGTTAGACTCGAAAATAGGAATTTTGTCGATCGAAATCAATGAAATCGCCCGCCCAGTCGAGAATACCATACACAGGTATAGCGAAAAAAAACTTGCATACGCAACCGCGTAGAAAATATATTGCACGTACAATTCGCTTAAATCACCCGCAGGCACGGGACCTTAGAACGGTCTGTCGCGGGAATTCTCGCACCTTATCGGGTGCATTACTCCCATTATTTCATCTGGAGGGTAATCAATGAATCGCACAGAATTGGCCGGTAAGGTCGCTGATGCTACCGGGTTGTCCAAAGCGCAAGCCGATAGCGCGGTCGCCGCAGCACTCGACGCCATCAAGAGCAGTCTCAGTGACGGCGATTCCGTCACGCTGATCGGCTTCGGCACGTTCAGCGTATCGAATCGTGCTGCTCGCCAGGGGCGAAATCCCGGTACGGGAGAGTCCATTACGATCGCTGCGAGAAACGTGGCCAAGTTTACGGCGGGCAAGGCTTTAAAAGACGCCATAGGCTAAGAAAAGCTACGGGCCCGTCCGGCCCCATCGGTCGGACAGGCCCTGTTGAACGGTTCACGGACAGCCGGCCGGAGAGTCCTGCCGGAGCGATTGAAAGCATAAGTCGCCGGGTAGTGACGGCATGTCTGTATTTTTGAAAACGGATCCTTGAATCGTTCGTTTTTTTGCCTATTATAGCACACGTGTGCATAAACCAGATAAGCCGGCTGCACGGACTCGATAGCCTTCCGTCGCACCGACATCGAGAAGACAATTGGAGGATTGCCTTGCCGCTCTATGAATTCAACCTCACAGATTTCCTTTTTCCCGCGGATCTCCCGAACAACAAGGCCAATTTCCGCTTTGTCGTCGATCTGCGATTCATAAATCATCGCAGTCAGTTTGCCACCGAACACGCCGTGATGCCCAGCCTCGACACGTTCTGGGAATGCGATACCGAACGGTCGGGGAAACCGAATTACGTTCGCGGCGCCGGAGAGGAAGCGTTGCGGATTGGCGATCTTCCGGCCGGCCGTTGCGGCCGTTTCGAAATGGCGGAGATTGACGATTGGGACAAACTCATTTTGCTGGTGCGGGGGAAGCGTATCCATTCCATTCAATTCAAGGTATACGACGTGGACCGCAGAGATGCCTGGGACAGGATCAAGGATTTCCTGGCCGGGATCGTCGAGGCCGTCGTCGGCAGAATCCGCGGGGCGGTCCCGGAGAACCTCCCCTTGAATCTGCCGGAATCCCTCGGCGGCGCGGCGGACGATCTGCAGTCCTTCCTGCTGAAAAAAATCGCGGGCGGCGACGCGGTCCTGTTCCGGGGATCTGCGAATCTTTCCGAGCTTTCCGGTGAAGGATCGACGCACCATACGGTGCATGGCCGGGGAACCCGGGGAACGTACATGATCGGTTTCAGCCTGACCCAGCGGGACGGGTGAATCCATACCGCCATGCTGGTAATCGTCAGCGACCTGCATTTGACGGACGGCACATCCGGCCGGACCATCAATGTAAACGAAGATTCGCCAGGAATCGAGACTATGCCCGAAATTACCCCGGAGATGATTTCACCAAATCCTCCCCAAAGCAACAGTGAGAACAACCAGAACGATCAAACAGGGTCATCAAATGTAGAAAGTGACTAAGATGTCGAGTTCATTACGGGCGATATAGAGTGGGTGCAATTGCACAAGAAAAAGTGACAAATAAAATTGTATTCAACCGCTTGATTAGAATCCATGTTAAGACTGGCAGCAGACCCTTTTCACTTGACTTGAAAGACCTCTCGCCCTACCATGGTGCAGTTGTTTTTGAAGATGTCGGGACGGGTATGCCGGGGTGGTGGAATTGGTAGACACAGGAGACTTAAAATCTCCCGGACCTCAATAGTCCGTGCCGGTTCGAGTCCGGCCCTCGGCATTCGGGGTCGTGAACAAACTGGTGAATGCTGGTTATGCAGGGCGCTTAGCTCAGATGGTTAGAGTGCCACGTTGACATCGTGGAGGTCAGTGGTTCGATCCCACTAGCGCCCATCCCGTTCAGCACAGTTTCGTTGCCCGGCCGAGGTCCCTCCGGCCGGGTTTCTCTTACCGGCGCCCCTGATTTCAAACAGTTTGTCCAGCCATGAAAATCACGGATATCAAAGCCGTCTACCCGGCATGGAAGAAAAAAGGGTCGGGCGCCTGGCAGGAGTACTACTGGCAGATCGTGGTCCGGGTGGAGACGGACACCGGCGTCCTGGGGTACGGGTACGGCGGAGGCGGAGATCCCGGCAAACTGATCGTCAACGGTCATCTGCGCGATGCGCTGATCGGCAGGACGATCGGCAGCGTGGATGATATTCGCGACACCTGGGACCATCTCTACTTCAAATCCCTGCCATATGGCCGCAATGGCATTGCGATCATGGCCCTCAGCGGAATCGACCTGGCCCTGTGGGACCTGCTCGGTAAATCCGAAGGCAAGCCTGTGTACGAGTTGATCGGAGGATTGAAGAAGGACAAGGTCCGTGCCTACGCGACTGGGGGCGACCCGGCACGGGTCCGCGACCTGGGCTATACGGCCGTAAAACGCTCGCACAAGTGGCGGTCTGACGCCGACTACGACGTAGCCGCGGTCCAGGCGGCCCGGTGCAGGGAGCTGTTCGGTCCGGACGCGCTGCTCATGTTCGACTGCTACATGTCCTGGGATGCCGGGGTAGCACTGCGGATGCGGGAAATCCTGGCCGAATACGAACCCTACTGGTTCGAGGATCTCATCACCCCGGACCATCTGGACGAACTGGCCGAACTCAGGCCGCGACTGGCGCCTGTTCTACTGGCCGGCGGCGAGCACGATTTCTCCCACCATGCGTTCCGCGCCATTGCCCGCGCCGGCGCCCTGGACCTGTGGCAGCCCGATATCACCTGGTGCGGTGGAATAACGGCGGGGCTGCGCATCCTGGACATGGCCAGATCGCAAGGGGTGCCTGTATGTCCCCATCGTGGGGGCGAAATCTGGGGACTGCACCTGATCGTCGCGACGGATTGCATGGATCTGGCGGAGACCCACCCGGATAGGCGGAACGATATGGACGGCTCGGTGCTGCGCGACGAGCCCGTGGTATACGGCGGCGAGATCGCACCGGCTGACCGTCCGGGGTTCGGCGTCACGCTGAAACCGGCGTATTGCTAGCATATGCATCCGCTCTTGTGGGATATAAGGTAGCGCTTCGACTACCCTATCTAGCTGAAACCATGTAACTTGTGGATTAAATCCCCGGTTTTCGGGGATTTGGCGCCGGATCATATCCGGCTTGTTGATGCATCGGCAAGGACCGCGCCTCGTACTGCAGCACGGCGGCGCAAAAACGAAAGGAGGTTTGTATGATATCTAAACCACGGGGGCGTGAAGACTGATCTGATCAGTTGACACGCCTCCAGACGTGAGCCGGGCGTCTTGTCTAGTGCGAGGCGTCCGGTTTTTTTGTGCTTGCACCTCGAACCGGTCGGGTGTAGTCCTCTAGTATCGGATTGGTTTCTAACGATGATTGCGGGCCTCCGGCGAGACATTCTTTCCACTAACCCTGTCACTCTTCCATGTCCCTGTACCGTCTGCTTCGTCCCGTTCTTTTTCGTCTCGACTCCGAGTGGATACACCGTGCCACTTTGTCCGCGGTCGGTGCGGCGGGCCGTATTCGGCCGGTGCGGGACCTGCTCCATAGACTTCTCACCGAGGAAGATCCTCGGCTGAGGGTGGAGGCTGGAGGACTTGCCTTCCCGAATCCTGTGGGACTGGCCGCCGGGTTCGACAAGAACGGCGTCGCCATGGAAGGGCTCGCGGCAGCGGGATTCGGTTTCGTAGAGGTGGGTTCGGTCTCTGCCCATCCGTCGTCGGGTAATCCGGAAAGGCCCAGGCTGTTCCGGGTACCGAAGGACGAGTCGATCGTGGTCAACTACGGGGTGCCAAACGACGGCGCGGAAACGGTGGCGCGGCGGTTCGCGTCCGCCAGGCTGCCCATCCCCCTCGGCATCAACCTGGTCGAAACGAACACGGGAAGGCCGGCGGGCGTGGACGAGGTGGTGGAGGAACTGATCGAGGCGATGCGACCCTTTCTCGGCCTCGCGGATTACGCGACGCTCAATCTGAACTGCCCCAACACGACGTCGGGCCGCAGCCCTTTCGACGATCCGGACACCTTGCGGTCGCTGCTCGAAGGATACGCGAAGTACGAGGCCATGCCGCCTACGTTTTTGAAAGTGGTGCCGACGACAGATCCGGGTACGATCGAAGGAACGCTCGCGGCCATGGATTCTTTTCCCTACGTGAAGGGGATCGTGTTCGGCCTGCCTACGGGAAAACCCTACGACAACCTGACGACTCCGCCAAGGGTCCTCGGCGCCATGCCCGGCACCCTTTGCGGCAGGCCCACGCGGGAACTGATCGACGATTCCATCCGGGCATGGTTTGTCCGAATGGACCATGGCCGTCACGTGATCGTGGGCACCGGGGGCGTTTTCACCGCTGAAGACGTCTACCGGAAGATCCGGCTGGGCGCTACACTCGTTCAACTATACACGGCCCTGATCTATCACGGCCCGGGCCTGGTCAAGCGCATCAACCGGGGTCTGGGAAGCCTGATGGACCGGGACGGCCTGAGCCGGATTTCCGACGCCGTGGGCGTGGATGATCGGCCCTAGAACGTGCCTTCCACGCTCAGCGTCCCGCCGCCGGTTCCTTCTTTTTGCACCGTGGACGTCCGGATTCGTTCCTGAAGTTTTTCGTAGTACAGGTTTACGTCCACCGGGATATCGACCCAGCCGTCCATCCAGGCGGACAGCAACATGGCGTTGGCCAGTTCCACGCCACGGATGCCCTCGACGCCCGGCGCGATCAGCGGCGTTCCCTCCCGGATCGCGCGTACCCAGTCCCTGGTGATGCCGCGATGCTCTTCTCCGCCGCCGCGGAAGGGGATCTCGCATTTCCAGGTCTCCGGACTGCCGAACCCGCCCTTCCATTCGCGGTTGAAGACGTTCATCGGCATCCGGTTGCGCCAGAAGGTGATCCGGCCCTCTTCCATGACCATCTTGCCGTTGTCGCCCGTGATCTCCATACGGTTGGTGCCGGGCGATTCGCCCGTTGTCGTGATGAATACGCCGGTGGCGCCGTTTTCGTATTCGGCATAGGCCGTCACGTCGTCTTCCACCTCGATGTCGTGGTATTTCCCGAAACCGCAGAAGGCCCGGATGCGTACCGGCATGCCGCAGATCCACTGCCAGAGGTCGAGGTTGTGGGGGCACTGGTTGGCCAGCACGCCGCCGCCTTCGCCGGCCCACGTGGCGCGCCAGCCGCCCGAGTCATAGTAGCTCTGCGCGCGGAACCAGTTCGTGATGATATAGTTCGTCCTGCGAAGTTCGCCCAGTTCCCCGGAATCCACCAGTTCCTTGAGCTTGCGGTGCTCCCCGAGGGTGCGTTGGTTGAACATGAGGCCGAAGACCAGGCCGCTCTTCTCCGCCGCCGCGTTCATTTCCCTGACCTGGCCGGTATACACGCCGGCCGGTTTCTCGCACAGGACGTGGAGGCCGTGACCAAAGGCCTTGATCGCGAGCGGCGGATGGTCGTAGTGGGGCGTGGCGATGATCACGGCGTCGATTCCGTTCGAACGCAGCAGTTCGTCCGCGTCCCCGTAGGCTTCGACACCGTCCCCGGTCCGGGACTTCGCACGGGCCAGTTGGTCCGGATCGACGTCGCAGACGGCCTTCAACTCCGCGCCCGGTATCTCGTTCCCGGCGAGGTATTCTATGTGGAAGTTGCCCATGTTTCCAAGGCCGATGACACCTATGCGTACGACGTCCATTGCATACTCCTCCCAAAACCGCGCCGGCCGGGAATTCCATTCACCCGGCGAGGGCGGCCATCTTTCCGTTTCGCATCACGCTGGGGAAATGCTCGCCCGCCTGGTTCATGGGTCCGCCGTCCGGCAGGTCGACGAAAGCTTTCATCACATGCTGGCCCGAGGCGACGAAGCGGGATTCGCCGGTCATGTAATGCATGGCGATGGCGCGTCTCGGCGTCTGGGAATGGTTGAAGGGCGAGCCGTGCCAGGTCAGCGAATGGTGGAACGAGACCTCGCCGGACCGCACAGGCCAGGGCCTGGGCGCCACGACGGAGGTTTCCGCGTCGGCTGGCGGCGAGAAGCCCGCGATCTGTCCGAAGTCCCCGGCCTGCTTCAGGTGGGCCTGCGTCCGCAGAAACTCGATCTGGTTGCCCCACCGGTGGCTGCCCGGCGTCATCCACATGCATCCGTTTTCCACCGTGGCGTCGTCCAGGGCGACCCAGGCGGAGACCGGCGTCATGGGCCGTATGATGGGCCAGAGCGGCGCGTCCTGGTGCCAGCTCGTCACTCCGCCGTGGCCCGGCGGCTTGTACTGGATCTGGTCGTGCCAGACCATGAGCTCTTCGGCCCCGGTAAGCTGGCTTATGGCTTCGACGATCAGGGGATGATGGATCAGGCGTCGGTAGGCGCCGGACACTTCCCAGATATTCACGATCTGCCAGACGCAGCGTTCAGGCTCGCGTTCCCGGACCATGTTGTGAAAGAGTACCGGTCTCGGTCCTTCCTCGGGGAATCCCTCCGGACCGGTATCCAGCACGCGCTGCAACTCGTCCCTCAGTTCCTGGATCCCGGCGTCGTCCAGCACGGGGCCTCCATTGAGAAACCCGTTCCGGTGAAATTCGGTTACCTGTTCCTGGGAAAGCATGACTTGATCCTCGAATCGATGGATGTCGTGAAACGGACTTCTGGTCGCGGCGCGTCGTGTACCTGTTCCTGTGGCGAGCACAGGCTTTCTTCGGTAAAAAGTTAAAAATCCTTCGTGTAAATCAGGCGAACCCTGTCCGTATACCGGAAGGCATTGACTATCATGCTCCGGTCTCCCGCCCCCATCCTCTCGCGTTCCAACCTGATCAGCGTACCGATCTGATCACCCGTTACGGTGAGCGTCAGTTCGGCGCCAACCACGGAGTAGGTACCCGGATAGGCTCTGCCGTCGAAGTTCGTCAGGATCAAACGGTCGCCGGAAACCAGCCACTGGCCCTCGTCCCCCGTGCCGTCCGCATACAGTCCGTCGGGCCCGAACCGGATAAGACGGAAGCCTGCCTGGTCCAGAACATCCTCAAAATAACTGATGACCTTTCCTATGCTTTCGTCGATACGAGCTCTGCGCCGGACTGCCGCCTGTTCGGCTTGTTCGGCCTGTTCGGCCTGCTCCTCCAGGTACCTGCGGATATTGTTCGGTATCTCTTCAGCGAAATCATGCCGCGCCAACCGCCAGGCGCCCACCAGCGCAGGGTCCGTTGCGGCGGGGGCAGATCCGGATGTCCCGGATGACCCGGATGCCTCGGGTCCCGGAGAAGAAGGGAACTTCCCGGATCCTGCCGCTTCAATCGCTTCCAGGATCCGATCCAGTTGCCCTTCGATCTCGTCGAAGCGCCTGTCCTGCGCTCCCAGCCTGTTTTTGACTCGTGACAGCTCCCATTCGATCTGGTTGAGCTTGACCATGATCTGGCTCTGCCGGAAATCGACAGACTGATCGTCCGCGGCGGTCCGGTTCCATCCGCTGGCAAACGCGAGGAGGACG
>JAPOOT010000170.1 GCA_026713285.1 Gemmatimonadota bacterium
CGCGTCGACGACGCGATCAGGGAATGGAAACGGGCCGTCGAACTTCAACCGGACTACATGGACGCCTACATGAACCTGGGAACCGCATTCCAGAACAAGAACCTGCCGGACAGCACGCGCGTCGTCTGGGAAAGAGCCCTGGAGGTCGGCGGGCAGTCGGTCGTGCCTCGTATCGCATTGGGCCGCCTGGCGTTCGCCGAGGACCGCCTGTCCGATGCCCTGAGCTACTACGGGCAAGTCCTCGAACTGGGCGCGAGAGATCCCCGCATTTTCGCGGAAATCGCCATGGTACATGAACGGAGTGAAGACTTCGACCAGGCGATTGTCCAATACGAACAGGCGCTCGCCCTGGCGCCGGACAACGCTCAGCTGAAAGCCGCGTTGAACCGTGTCAGGCGGATCGTGGAGGAACGGACGACGGCCATCGAGTCAAACAAGATCCGCGTTCGCCAGATCGTCGTCGCCACGCAAGCAGAAGCGCTGGCGGTGATGGATCGGTTGCAGGAAGGCGCCGATTTCGTCGAACTGGCCCGGGAATTATCCATCGATTCGAGCAGGGACAGCGGGGGCGACCTCGGGTTCTTCGGCCCGGGAGAGATGATCCCGGAATTCGAGCAGGCCGCGATGGATCTGGAGGTCGGTGAATTGAGCGGGGTCGTTCAGACGTCCATGGGTTTTCACATCATCAGGCGAATCGAGTAGCGCGGCGCCGCGGGAAGCCGGTCGCGTCCACGGCATCGAAGGGAAACAGATGGACAAGGAATCCGCTGAAACGAAGCAGGTCGTCATCATCGGCGGGGGGCCGGCGGGTTACACGGCGGCCCTGTATGCGGCCCGGGCGAACCTGTCCCCCGTCGTATTGACCGGCAGCACGATCGGCGGACAGTTGTCGCTTACCAGCGAGATCGAGAACTTCCCGGGATTCCCCGAGAGCCTGGGGGGCATGGATCTCATGGACCGAATGAGGGAACAGGCCGAGCGTTTCGGCGCCGTGATGAAGTACGAGGAAGTCGTCTCGGTGGATTTCGAACCGGGAGCCCACCGGATACGCACGGACCGGAGCGAATACACGGCGAAAACCGCGGTGATCAGTACAGGTTCGTCGCCCCGCCTGCTCAACGTGCCTGGCGAGGATACCTTCTTCGGACGGGGCGTTTCCACCTGTGCGACCTGCGACGGCGCCTTCTACCGGGACCGGAAGGTCGCCGTGGTGGGCGGAGGCGACAGCGCCATGGAGGAAGGACTCTTCCTGACGCGGTTCGCAAGCCAGGTCTGGATCATTCACCGCCGCAACGAACTGAGAGCGAGCCGGATCATGCAGGAACGGGCCCTGGAACATCCAAAGATAGCATTCCAGTGGGGATCCGTGGTCGACGAGGTGCTGGGTGATGCAACCGCCGGCGTGACCGGCGTGCGCGTGCGGGAACTGGAAACGGACCGGGTACGGGTGCTGGACGCCGAGGGCCTCTTCATCGCTATCGGGCATACGCCCAATACCGGACTCTTCAGGGACAAGCTCGACCTGGACGAACAGGGCTACATCCTGACCGACAGGAGGCAGCGTACCAGCGTGCCCGGCGTGTTCGCGGGCGGGGACGTGCAGGACCACGTCTATCGCCAGGCGATTACGGCGGCGGGAACGGGATGCGCAGCCGCCATGGAGGCGGAGAAGTATATCGCGGGGAACGGGGGCTAGGCCGCCGGGTCAGGGTGTTCGGGTCGGGTCGTTCGGTCAGGGCGTTCGATCAGGGCGTTCGTTCATGCCGTTCGAGCGTCGTGCTTTACCACGTCCAGCTTCGGGTTTCCGATGGTAACCTTGGAATGGGGCGGCACCGGTTCCGTCAGCCAGACGTTGGCACCGATCACGGAATCGTGTCCTATGGTCGTTCCGCCACCCAGGATCGTCGCACCCGAATAAATGACCACGTCGTCTTCAATGGTGGGGTGGCGCTTGCCGCCCTTGACGAGACGGCCGCCCTCATCCTTCCTGAAACTCAGCGCGCCCAGCGTTACGCCCTGGTATAGC
>JAPOOT010000393.1 GCA_026713285.1 Gemmatimonadota bacterium
CGTCCTCCTCGCGTTTGCCAGCGGATGGAACCGGACCGCCGCGGACGATCAGTCTGTCGATTTCCGGCAGAGCCAGATCATGGTCAAGCTCAACCAGATCGAATGGGAGCTGTCACGAGTCAAAAACAGGCTGGGAGCGCAAGACCGGCGTTTCGACGAGATCGAAGGGCAGTTGGATCGGATCCTGGAAGCGATTGAAGCGGCAGGATCCGGGAAGTTCCCTTCTTCTCCGGGACCCGAGGCATCCGGGACATCCGGGACATCCGGATCTGCCCCCGCCGCAACGGACCCTGCGCTGGTGGGCGTCTGGCGGTTGGCGCGGCATGATTTCGCCGAAGAGATACCGAACAACATCCGCAGGTACCTGGAGGAGCAGGCCGATCAGGCCGAACAGGCCGATCAGGCGGCAGTCCGGCGCAGGCGCAGAGCTCGTATTGACGAAAGCATAGGAAAGGTCATCAGTTATTTTGAGGATACCCTGGACCAGGCCGGATTCCGCCTGATCCGGTTCCGTCCCGACGGACTGTATACGGAGGACGGCACAGGGGACGAGGGCCAGTGGCTGGTTTCCGGCGACCGTTTGATCCTGACGACCTTCGACGGCAGAACCTATCCAGGCACCTACTCCGTGGATGGCGCCGAACTGACGCTCACCTTAACGGGTGATCAGATCGGTACGCTGATCAGGTTGGAACGCGAGAGCATGGGGGCAGGAGACCGGAGCATGATAGTCAATTCCTTCCGGTATACGGACAGGGTTCGCCTGTTTTACACGAAGGGCCGAATCGTGATTATGGATTATTGACTTATTTACAGCGGAAAGCCGGTGGCTCGCCACAGGAACAGGTACGCGACGCGCCGCGACCGGAAGTCCGTTTCACGACGCCCAACGATTCGAGGATCAAGTCATGCTTTCCCAGAAACAGGTAACCGAATTTCACTGGAACGGGTTTCTCAATGGAGGCCCCGTGCTGGACGACACCGGGATCCAGGAACTGAGGGACGAGTTGCAGCGCGTGCTGGATACCGGTCCGGAGGGATTCCCCGAGGAAGGGTCGAGACCGGTACTCTTTCACAACATGGTCCGGGAACGCGAGCCTGAACGCTGCGTCTGGCAGATCGTGAATATCTGGGAAGTGTCCGGCGCCTACCGACGCCTGATACATCATCCCCTGATCGTCGAAGCCATCAGCCAGCTCACCGGGGCCGAAGAGCTTATGGTCTGGCACGACCAGATCCAGTACAAGCCGCCCGGACTCGGCGGTGTGACGAGCTGGCACCAGGACGCGCCGCTCTGGCCCATCATTCGGCCCATGACGCCGGTCTCCGCCTGGGTCGCCCTGGACGACGCCACGGTGGAAAACGGATGCATGTGGATGACGCCGGGCAGCCACCGGTGGGGCAACCAAATCGAGTTCCTGCGGACGCAGGCCCACCTGAAGCAGGCCGGGGACTTCGGACGGATCGAGGGCTTCTCGCCGCCGGACGACGCCGAAACCTCCGTCGTGGAGCCCAGGCCCTGGCCTGTGCAGGCGGGCGAGGTCTCGTTCCACCATTCGCTGACCTGGCACGGCTCGCCCTTCAACCGTTCCCAGACGCCGAGACGCGCCATCGCCATGCATTACATGACCGGCGAGTCCCGCTTCGTCGCATCGGGCCAGCATGTGATGAAAGCCTTCGTCGATCTGCCGGACGGCGGACCCATGAACCAGGCGGGCAAGCATTTCCCCAGCGTGATGCGAAACGGAAAGATGGCCGCCCTCGCCGGGTGAATGGAATTCCCGGCCGGCGCGGTTTTGGGAGGAGTATGCAATGGACGTCGCACGCATAGGTGTCATCGGCCTTGGAAACATGGGCAACTTTCACATAGAATACCTCGCCGGGAACGAGATACCGGGCGCGGAGTTGAAGGCCGTCTGCGACGTCGATCCGGACCAACTGGCCCGTGCGAAGTCCCGGACCGGGGA
>JAPOOT010000487.1 GCA_026713285.1 Gemmatimonadota bacterium
CGGGCCGCCATCTCCGGCGATCCGTGCCGCGTTCCCCCCGGTTCCCGTACCCGAAAGCCAGTATTCTGCCAGCATGAGCGCCATCACCAGGAAGATCAGCGATTTCCAGATTTCATACCTGCCCTCAGCGCTGATGGTCCCGCCTTGGAGGACGTCCGGGGAGCCATCCAGGTCCTTCAGGACAAGATACGTGCCGTATCCGAGAAATCCGGCCGCCCGTACCGGAGTGAATCGAGCCAGGTCCGATTCCCGCGTGTCCGTGTTTACCGCGAACGCCTGCACGACGGCGTCACCGTCCCGCAACGTATACACGCCGGGTTGTTTCGCATCCGGAACTTCCACCGTTATTCCGCTCCGGCCGATACGCGAATTGACCGTCTCCGAACGGCCCGTGGGATACTCCAGGCTGAGGTCGGCGTTCGCCGGAACGCCGATCAACGGCTGCACCACCGGGTGACCGGTCAGAAATCCTCCTTCGGCAACCGTCACGGCTGGATGTAGATACCTGACGCCTCGATGCATGAACGGTACGAACGCGCTTCTCAATGCCATGTCGCTCCAACCGGTGTTCACGTCTGAAGCGACCAGAAGCGCCCTCCCGCTACCGGATCGGCCTTCGAGAATCGCCGGCGTGCCGTCCATGAACCGTGCAATCACCCGCGCATCGCGGTTCGCCTCCACGGCATAGGAAGCATAGAACCGGACCGCGCCGGTCGACATCGATTCGGCGGAACGGCCATCGAAGCGGAAAACCGGATGCTCGTAGTCGACCTGGTCCAACCGGTGAAAGGACGTCTTCCGGTCCGGCATCCCCCTTCGAGCCGTAATCGAACATCCGAAGACATCAGAAAAAAACCCATGTCCGTAAACCGCCGGGTCCAGCCCTTCTCCGAGAAACACCAGTACCCCGCCACCGGAGGAAACATAACGTTCCAGGCTGGAAAGCCGCGCCGGCGTCAGTTCCACTCCTCCATCCACGATCAGTACGCCCGTTTCGTATAAATCGCTATTCAACACGTCGGCGGATGCAGTCCGCAGGTCCACGGGCGTGACCAATCCGCCCGACGGCTTCAGCACCTGCTCGATGAAGTACCTGGATTCGGTCAGTCCTACGGCCGTAACGCCAAACGCTTCAGGGACATTGAAGGTGAAATACCGCCGATTGTCTGCTGCGACGTCATCTTCGTCCAATTCCACGTAACCGGAATAACGGCCCGGGGTGTCGATGACCACATTGAACTGAACGGAACCCGTTCCGCCCGGCTCGGCAGTAACCTGGCGGCTGTCACGCGTCTCGCCGTTTATAACGAGACGGACTTCCCTGGTCAGACTGGTCCGACCGGTCCTACTGGTCCGGCCGGGACGACTGGTCCGACCGTTGCGCGCCGATGCCTCGTTCCGGCTGGTAAAAGTCGCGACAAACCGTTCCGGCTGATTGCGGATCAGCAGGCCCTCGCTTACGGAAACCGCGTCGATGCTTGCGTTGTCCACGTCACCTGCCGCGTAGGGATACAGGTATATTGGCGTATGCGGTTCCGATTGCGCTGACGACTCGGATTCCGCCATATCCTGCCAGTCGGTCCGCTGTAAATCGGACAGCAGGTGGATTTCTTTGTTCGCCGAAACAACGCCGGCCAGTTTTTGCCGCGCGAGACGCAGGGCGCCGGCGATATCCCCCGTTCTTTCCGATACTTCCGCTTCCGCCAGACGCGCCCTGAGCATTTCCTTCCGGGCCGTGGGAACTTGCGGCATGGCCTCGGGCGGCATGGCCGACAGAATGAGCAGACCCTCGTCGCCTTGCCGCATCCTGTCGATAATCCGACCGGCCTCGGTCCTGGCGGCGGCAAATGGCGTATCTCCGTAGCGTCCGGCACCCATGCTGTACGAATTGTCCAGCACGATGGTAAAGACCGTCCGCTGATCCAGGCCGCTGCCGAACATGGCACCCGCGAGACCTTCGATAACCGGCCTGGCGAAAGCCAGTACCAGAAACAGGATGATCAGGGTGCGAAGCAACAGAAGCAGAAGTTCCCGGAGTCTCAGGGCCCGGGAGCGTTGCAGGTGATGACCCCTGATGAAAATCACGGAGCTGAAGTCGACGGTGGAGACCCGCTGGCGATGAAACAGGTGCATGATCAGCGGTACGGCGACCGCTACGAGTCCAAACAGCATCAGCGCGTTCAGAAAGGTCATTCGACTTCCTCCACGTGGGTCCATTAATATACCCCCGGCACCGCCGCGCGTAAAGCGGTATCATCGGCCGGCCGTAGGCTGCCTGAGCGGGAATCGGCGGCACATGACGCGCGGGCGCGGGCCGGCCGAATGGCGTGTTCAGGGTCGATTTTCCTTGACACACCGGTCGGCTGCGGGTATCGTGTTTCTAATATTCGGTCAAACCCGCTGGCAACCCCAGAAGGAGCGTTTATGGAGGCATGGCTGGCCCTGGAAGACGGCACAGTCTACGAAGGCGAATCCTTTGGCGCTACCGGGGAAGAGGTTGGAGAAGTCGTTTTCAACACCAGCATGATCGGATACCAGGAGGTATTGACCGACCCGTCGTATAAAGGTCAGATCGTCACCATGACCTACCCGTTGATCGGGAATTACGGCGTTAATCCCGGCGATCTGGAATCGCTTCATCCGCACGTGGAAGGATTCGTGGTTCGGGAATACCAGCGAAATCCGAGCAACTGGCGCTCCACCGAAAGCCTGGACAAGTTCCTGGACGGTCACGGCGTCGTTGGCATTTCCGGAATCGATACCAGGGCGCTGACCCGACGGCTTCGTGTCGAAGGCGTCATGCGCGGGGTCATATGCTCCGGTTCTGCGGCCCCGGACTCACTCGTAAGCAAGGCTAGGACCGCGCATAGCATGGTAGGCATGGATCTGGTCCGCGAGGTGACCACGGACCGTCCATACCGGTGGGAGGGAGATCACCGAATCTACACAGACCCTCCTGATGGAGAGCCGGACAAGATCTGGAACGACTTTGACGCGCCCGGTGACTACCGGGTCGTCGTCATGGATTATGGAGTCAAGCACAACATCCTCCGGAACCTGGCGCGCCGTGGCTGCCAGGTCCTCGTTCTACCGGCGGACTACACGGCCGAACAGGTGCTGCGGTTGAACCCCGACGGCATCATGTTGTCCAACGGACCGGGCGATCCCGGCGCCGTTCAATATGCCATAGAAGAGTTGAAAGTCCTCATCGGGCAGAAGCCCATTTTCGGCATCTGCATCGGCCACCAGCTACTCGGCATGGCACTCGGCGGGGAAAGGTTCAAACTGAAGTTCGGCCACCGCGGCGCCAACCAACCCGTAAGGCAATGCGAATCCGGACGGGTGGAAATTACCGCCCAGAACCACGGTTTCGCAATCGACGCTGCCACACTTGACGAGTCCGAGGTGGAGTTGACCCACATCAACTTGAACGACCGCACGCTCGAAGGGCTCAGACACCGGCGGTATCCGGTGTTTTCGGTACAATATCACCCCGAGGCTTCGCCGGGGCCGCACGACGCGGATTACCTGTTCGACCGATTCATTGCATCCATGCAGTAGACCAGGCCAACGGTGCTGTTCCAGTTGGTTTCCTACAGGAGCCAGCAATGCGAAAAAGTATCAAGCACATCCTCTTTCTCGAACCGAAATCCTCCCATCTGCACGTGTATTCGGACGCGTACATTCCGCGTATCGGCTGCCTGGTGCTCGCGACGATCATGCGGAAGCTGGGTTACGGCGTGCGGGTGATGCTGGAAGAAGTGGAGGAGATCGATACGAACGAGTTCGGGGAAGCCGACCTGATCTGCATATCCTCCCTGACCTCGACGGCGCCCGGGTCCTACCAGTACGCCGATTTTATCCGGAACGTCTATCCGGAAAAGACGATCGTGATGGGCGGGACGCACCCGACTTTCGTACCCGATGAAGCCCTTCTACACAGCGATTTCGTGGTGCGCGGCGAGGGGGAGGAAGCGCTGGTCGAGCTGGTCAAGTGCCTGGAGTCCGGCGCCGACTACCGCGGCATCGCCAACCTCTCCTGGGTGGAAAACGGCCAGGCGATCCACAATCCGGAGCGACCGAAGGCGGAAGACCTGGATGTGCTGCCCATACCGGACTTCAGTCTGGTTCCTTCCGGCAGACTGGATATCATGTCGATACAGACACAGCGTGGCTGCCCTTGGGACTGCAGTTTCTGCACGGTGACCAAGCTGAACGGGCACAAGCTGCGCGGCCATTCGGTCGAACGCGTGCTCGATATGCTGGAAGCCTATACGAAGATGCCGAATTTCAGCTACCTCTTCTTCGCAGATGATATCTTCAACGTGCCGGTGGATCGCACCATGGCCATCATGCAGGGCATGATTGACCGCAGGCTGACCATACCGTGGGCCGCGCAGATGCGCCACGAAATCTCGAAGCAGCCTGAGTTGATGAAGAAGATGCGCCAGGCGGGATGCGACCGCGTGATGGTCGGTTTTGAATCCATCGACGAAACGGCCCTCGAGCTGTACGGCAAGAAAGAGACTGCGCTGGACGTGGAACGGGCCATCGACGCGATCCATGACCACGGGATCGATCTCCACGCCATGTTCATTGCCGGCGCAGATTCGGACCATCCGGAAACCATCAAGACGCAGTTCGAATTCGCCAAGAAGAAGGACCTGGCGACCTCGCAGTGCATGATCCTGACGTATCTGCCCGGTTCCGAAGACACCATCCGTTACGATCTCCAGGGCGGCGAGTACCTGAGCCACGACTGGAGCCATTACGACGGCCACCATGCCAACCACCCCGTACCGAACATGACCCGTTACGAACTGGTCAACACGGTGATGGAAGGCATGAAGGGCATGTACGCGCCGCACCGCATCCTGTCCAAGCTGGGCAGCGCGGCGTGGAACGCGGTCAAGTTCAACAAGCGGGAGGCCACCCGTCAACTGCGCAACGGGTTGCTCAGGCTGAACGGTTATTCGATCCTGCGCCGCTGGTTCAACGAGCACACCGACTACCTGGCCGATCTGCGGGCCGAGAACGTCTCCCTGTCGCCGGACCGCTACAAGCGCGTGCTCCTGGCCGTTTCCAACGTGGACGTGAGTCGCGTGCTCCACAAGTTCCTGGACGAGATGAACATACGCGTGGAAGAATACAGCGAGGAGAAACTCTCCGCACTCAAGGATTCGGACCTCGTCGTCATGGCGGGAGAGATGGTGGACGACGTGAGGGCCAAGGTCCAGAACCTGCACATCTTCCCGGTACACGACAAGAATACGCGTATGGACCGGAC
>JAPOOT010000166.1 GCA_026713285.1 Gemmatimonadota bacterium
CGTCCCCTTTCTATCCGGATTCGGCGTGGACGTGGACGATCCGCTGCGGGAGGACCTGTCGGAACCTGTCGCCGCGATCGGACTGCTCAGGGAAGCCGGTATCCAGATGATCAACGCCACCATGGGAAGCCCCTATTACAACCCCCATGTGGGCCGGCCCGCAGAAAGATCGCCGGTGGACGGCTACGATGCCCCGGAACATCCCCTCTTCGGCGTCGCGCGGCACTTCCGTGCGGTTGCCGCGCTCTGCCGGGCGCATCCGGGACTCAATATCGTGGGGACCGGGTACAGCTGGCTTCAGAAATACATGGTCAACGCGGGTGCGGCGAATATCCGGGATAACAGGGTGACCATCATGGGATCGGGCCGGGGCGCGTTGGCCTATCCCGATTTCGCGAAGGACGTGGCCGAGCACGGCGAGATGATCCGCAAGAAGAGTTGTATTACCGTCAGTTACTGTACGGCCCTGATGCGCGGCAAGCACAACGAACTCGGCCAGTTTGCCGTAGGATGCGTTCCCCGGGACAAGATCTACGCGGACATCTACAAGGAGATGCTGGATACGGCGCCTGAACCATAAAGTCAGTGATCTCCCGGCCGGCCGGGACCGCCAGACGGTAACGCTCAGGGCGGCCGGCATCGGCCTCCTTCTGTCGGGCGTAATCGGGTTCGGCACGCAGTACATGGCAGATCGCGGCGGATACGACTTCATGCTGTTCGCCCACCTGCCCTCCGGCTTTCTGATTCCGTTTTTCGCGCTCGTACTGATTCCCAACCTCATCTGCCGGGCCTGCTGCCCGGGACGGGCGTTGACCCGCACCGAAATCCTCACGGTATTCGCCATGGGCTGGGCGGCGTCCATGATGCCCGACCTTGGCGTGTCCCGGTACATGGTCTCCGCCATCGCGGCGCCTGCTTACTTCGCCTCTCCGGAGAACCGGTGGGATGAACTCATCCTGCCCCACCTGCCCCAATGGGTCTACCTGAGCGACTATGAATCGGCGCGCAGGTTCTACGAAGGAATTCAGCCGGGACAGCAGATCCCCTGGTCGGTCTGGCTGACCCCCGTCTTCTGGTGGCTTTGCCTCTTCGCCGCGCTTCTGCTGATCGGCGCCTGTATCGTGGTGATCTTCCGCAGGCAGTGGATGGAGTACGAACGCCTGCGATTCCCCATGGCGGAAGCGGCCCTGCGGCTCATCGGGGAATCCGGCGGGGATCAGAACCGGGATCGACCAGGACTCCCGCGCAACCGCCTCTTCCTGGCGGGGCTCCTGCTGGCCTTTTCCGCCATCGCCTGGAACTGTGCGGCCTACTGGGGCGCCCTGCCCATGCTGCCCATTCATCCGGGGGCGCTGGTCACCCTGGAAATCGCACCCTACTTCCCCGGTATCCCGCTGTACTTGAATCTCTACGCGCTTTCCTTCGCCTTCTTCGCGCCCGCGGAGATCCTCTTCAGTCTCTGGTTCTTCCAGCTGTTCGGCGTGCTGGAGCAGGGACTGCTGAGCCGGCTGGGCATGTTCTCGACGAGCGGCAGCGTGGTCCAGGGCGGATTGACCGGCATGCAATTCATGGGCGGCGTGGTCGTCTTCGCGGCCTGGCTGGTCTGGACGGCGAGGAGGCACCTGGCTACGGTGTGGCGCGCGGCATGGCATCCCGTCCGGGACGAGGACGAGGCGCGGGAACTGTTCTCCTACCGGTGGGCGCTCGCCGGACTGGCCGGTGGATCGGTTTTCGCCGTTCTATGGCTGTACAGCGCCGGACTCTCCATACTCGTGGGTGTGCTGTTTCTCGCCGTCATGTTCACTTTCTACCTGGTGCTGGCCAGGGTGGTCGCCGAATCGGGGCTTGTCATGGCGGAGCTCACCGTAAAACCCAATTACTTCACGGTCGGAATGATCGGAACGGCGTCCCTTTCCATGCGGGACATCAACGTGTTGGGCATGGCCAACGGATTCGCGCGGAACTGGCGGACATTCACGATGGTCGGATTCTCCCACATCGCGTGGTTGAAGACCAGCATGGAAGGCCGGTGTCGCGGCCTGTTCGGCTGTATATGCCTGGCGATAGGCGTCAGCGCCGTCCTGTCGGTCGTCACCCTGGTCCATTCAGCTCACATGGCAGGCGCCAACAACCTGTATACCCAGCCCGGCGGCCTGGGCACGTTCTTCTTCGGACGCACCATCGTCTGGGCGACGAATGCGTCTCAGATCGGGGCCCTTGAAGCCCTGTTCCTGCTGTCGGGCATGCTGATCAACGGCCTGGTCATCGCGGGCCGGGTCTTATTCACCTGGTGGCCCTTACACCCGGTCGGCATGGCCGTCGGCGACGTCGGCGGCGTGGTGAGGAACGCCTTTCTGCCGATTTTCCTCGCGTGGCTGCTGCAGATCGTCTTGATTCGTATCGGCGGCGTGCGGATGTATCGTGCCGCGCAGCCGTTCTTCACGGGAGTGATCGTCGGGGTTCTCATGGGCGTCGCCCTTTCGCTGGTGGTCGACGCGGTTTTCTTCCCCGGGACGCCCCACAGGACGGAGTGGTATTGATGTATGCATCGTGTTCGCGTCGCAAAAGCAACTTACGGGAGGTCTGATGAGCGAACTGGTTCCGGCGGGCGTGTCCGAAGTCGACGTAACCCCGGTTTTCCCGGTGCGTTTGAGCGGTTACGGCGCGCGGCGGAAAGAAACGGCGAAGATCAAGTCGACGCTGTATGCCCGTGCCCTGGCCATCGGCGCGGAGCGGCCGGTTCTGCTGCTGGTCCTGGAGAATTGCGGCGTGACCGAATCCATAACGGAGTCCGTCGCAAAGGAACTGGGCAGGCAGGCTGGGATTGACCGGGAACGCATCGTCCTGTGCTACACCCACACCCACAACGCCCCCATGCTGTCCGGCGCGGCCCCCATGCTGTTCGGCACGGAGATCCCGCCCGCGCACCAGCGGCATATCGACCGCTATACAGCTGAAGTGAAGGAACGCCTGGTGGAAGCCGGGCTGCGTGCGTTGTCGGAACGTAGGCCGGCCAGGTTGACCTACAGTGAAGGACACGTCGGGTTCGCGGTGAATCGACGCGCGCAGATCGGACCCGTGGATCACGTGATGCCCATGTTACGGGTCGATGATCCGGACGGCGGCCTGCGCGCGGTCTGGGTCAGCTATGCCTGTCATTGTACGACGTTCGGTCCCGCGGACAACTTCATGTGCGGCGACTGGGCGGGATTCGCGTCTGAGCATATCAGTCGAAGGCACCCGGGCGCCGTCGCCCTGGTCACCATCGGGTGCGCCGGTAATGCGAATCCCTTTCCGCGCACGGGCTTATCACATTCCCGCCGCCATGGAGGGGATGTCGCGTTGGAAGTGGATCGGCTGCTGGGGATACCCGCCCGGCCCCTTCCCGACCGGATCAGATGCCGCCTGGTCCACGCCTCGCTGCCCTATGACACTATCCCCTCCCGGAAGGACTGGCTGGCCACGGCGGAGGAACAGGGTGCGGCGGGCTATCATGCCCGGCAGTGGATCGCTCGGATGGACCGCGGCGAGGAAGTCCCCGCGGCACTCGATTACCCGGTCCAGGGCTGGTCGTTCGGTGATGAACTCGCCATCGTCTTCCTGTCCGGGGAGGTGGTCGCGGACTATGCCGCCAGGCTGCGGCGTATGTACGATCCCGCGAAGATCTGGATCGGCGCTTACGCGAATGACTTCCCCGGCTACATTCCGTCCCGGCGGATATGGAAGGAGGGTGGGTACGAAGGCGGTGACGCCACGGTATACTTCGGATTGCCCAACCGCTTCACGGATGAAGTGGAAGAGCACGTGATCGAGGGGGTGCAGCGTGTCATCCCCGAAACCTACAGACGGCCCCGGTCCAGGTGAATCCGGGAACGGATACGCCGTAGCCGCCCGGAATCCCGTGCTTCCCGGATTCGCCGCGGCCGGTCGGAACCCCGCGCCTCCCGGCCACGCCGCCGACCTGCATCCCGCGCTTCCCGGTCTATCCGCGGCCGCCTGCTGAATTCCCACACTTCCCGATAGCGGATAGCACCTAGATCCCCTTCGGCGCCCGCGCTACGGTGGCTTCCCGCCGTGCCAGTTCCGAATGCCTTTTCTCGAAGGCGGCGCTTTGGTCGTCTTCGATCACCTCGAGATGCACCCCCGATTCAAATCCTGGCAGGTTCCCTTTGTAGAATTCCGGCTGGTAGATGCTCTCGTCGGTGAATTCCCAGACGCGCTGTTTTCCGGCCAGGCCGGGCCAGACCACGCGGAGGATACGCTTTCTGCTCCGATACCGCTGGACCGGCGTGGGCTCGTCGTCATCGACGGCGTAGGTTTCGATGGCCTTCTCGTCGACCTCCACCCCCAGGCCGGGCTTGTCGGGCACCGCCATGTACCCGTCCACCACCTCGATCCTTTCGGTCAACAGGTCGGTTTTCCATAGTTCATGGCAGGTGATGTAGGGCAACTGGGCGTGCGACAGCACCGAACCGATGTGGGCGGCGAAAGTCGTGGTCAGCCCGGCGCCTACCATCTGAAGCCAGAATGGCTTGTTCAACGCGGCCGCCATGGTGCCCTGCCGTATGGTCCCCGAGACGCCGCCGCCAATCACGAATCCGTCGCTGACCTCCGCCTGCCACACGTCGTCGCCGAAGTGTTCGACGATGGGCTTCTGGATGCGTTCGCGGAGCATCTGCGCGCCCTTGAAATCTTTCCTCAGGTAGAAGGGGCTTTCGTACATCCCCACGTTGACTCGCTGGTCGAGTTGCGACAGGATCTGTTCCGCTTTCGCCTGGGTGAGGAGAAACCCGTTGAAATCCACGTCGAACCGGTAATCGGCTGGGACGACTTTGCTCACCGCGTCGATCTGGGCGACGATGTCGCGCCAGGGCCGGGCCTTCATCTTGAAGGACGTGTAGCCGCGTCTGAGGGACTCTTCCGCCTCCTTGACCCAGTCTTCGGGCGCCATGTCGATGTCCCACCACGAAAGGGGACAGCGGTCCTTCAGCTTGTTGCCCAGCAGGGCGTGCACGGGCACCCCGGCGTCTTTTCCGCACAGGTCGAAGACGGCGATCTGCGGTCCGAACCCGATATCGTCGTCCCACATGATGGTCCAGGGATCCTTGCCGATCAGTCCGGCGGTATCCGAAGCGCCGTGCCCGTCGGTGACGCTGACCAGGCCGTTGTCGGTCTCCAGCCGGTATACCCACACGCGCTCGTTATGGGTGTTGGCCCGGGCCATGGCGTGATCGACGTGTGGCGCGTAAAAGGGCACGTTGAGTGCGGTTCGTTCGGCGTGCGTGATCTTCATGGGATCCTCCTTCGTTGGTAAGGGACTGGACCGGCGTGAAATGTATATATCTAAGGCTGGTGCCCAAAAAGGCAATCCATTTATGGTCTCGCGTCTTAAACACTTGCCTTGCCACTTTTTTGCGATCTGTATATAATCAATCCAGGACCATTTCCAATCGCATCCCAGGCAACCCCAGAGGAAAACTTGAAACTCGAAAATCGGGTCGCTATCGTCACGGGCGGCAGTTCCGGTATAGGTCGGGGTATATCCATCGAACTGGCCGGGGAGGGGGCCCGCGTAGTAGTCTGCGACCTCGTCGAGCGGCCCAGGCCGGGCAAGTACCACGATCGGGACGTGACGACGCCTACCGTGGAAGCATTGCGCGCGATGGGATCGGAGGCGCTTTTCGTACAGACCGACGTGTCGGACGAGGCGGCGGTCGGCCGCCTGGTAGGGCGGACGCTGGAGACCTTCGGCGGCCTGGACATCCTGGTCAACAACGCGGGTATTTTCGAACCCGGGGACAGCCAGACGACCCCTGTAGACACCTGGGACCGCATCATGGGCATCAACCTGCGGGCCCTGTTCCTGACCACGCGCGCCGCCGTGCCCCACCTGAAGGAATCCCGCGCGGGGAGGATAATCAACATCGCTTCCGTGCACGCCTTTCACGGCGGAGGCGGACCGGCGTACGCGCCGGCCAAGGCCGGGGTCGTGAATCTCACCCGGGATACCGCGGTGGAGCTGGCGTCCCACGGCGTAACGGCCAATACAATTTGTCCGGGCTATATAGAAACGCCCATCCAGGATTACCTGACCCAGGCGCAGGTCGACGAGGCGCTCGAAAAGACGCCCCTTCCCAGGCTGGGACTGCCGAAGGATATCGGCCGGGCCTGTGTGTTTTTCGCGTCGGACGACGCCGAATGGATCACCGGCACGGCCCTGCCCGTGGACGGCGGCTGGCTGGCGCCGATCTGGTAGGGAATCTTGCCAATCGCCGCACCGGATTTGAAGATGCCGCAAGGCAAAGAACATCCATGGATAAACTATTCGCGATAACCGGAGGCGTCTCGGCGCTCCTGGGCGTGATCTCGGGAGCCTTTGGCGCCCACGGGCTGCGAGACCGGGTGTCTCCGGAAATGCTGGAGATCTTCGAGACCGCCGTGCGGTACCAGATGTATCACGCCTTCGGCCTGCTCTTCACGGCCTGGGCGGTTTCGCGCTGGCCGGATGCGATACCATCGTCGGCGGGTTGGGCGTTCATCGCGGGCACGGTGCTGTTTTCAGGCAGCCTTTACGTGCTGAGCCTCGCGGGCGTCCGGTGGCTCGGCGCGGTGACCCCACTGGGCGGCGTGGCGTTCGTCATCGGCTGGCTTCTCCTCGTCTACGGTATTTACCGGGCCTGAAACGGAACACACGAATATGCGCGTAGTAACCGGGATCATAGCACACGAGACCAGCACGTTCACGACCGTGGAAACCACTCGGAAGAATTACCGGGAACGGTACGGCGGCCTGCGCGGAAGCGAAATCCTCTCGGCGTTCCGAGGCACGAACAAACCCACGGGCGGATTCATCGAAGGCGCCGAAGCACACGGATTCGAGTTGATCCCCACGATCGTGGCGGAACCCCATCCGAGCGGCCCCACGCCCCGTGCGCTCTTCGATGAAATCATCGACGAGATGCTGGACGGTTTCAGGGACGCGCGGTCTTTCGACGGGGTATTGCTCGAACTGCACGGCGCCATGGTGGCCGAGGGAATCGACGATGGCGAAGGATACATCCTCTCCGCCGTGCGGGACCTCGTGGGGGATCTGCCCATCGTCGGCCAGCTGGACATTCACTCCAACATGACCCCTCTGATGATCGAAAAGGCCGACGTGTTGATCGGCCGGGAGTCCTACCCGGAGGTGGACATGGCGCCACGGGGACGGGAATGCGCGGACGTGCTCGTCCGGATCCTGCGCGAGGGACTCCGGCCCACCATGGCCCTGCACCGGATACCCATGACCTGGGGCATGAACCAGGTTACGGCCCATGCCCCGATGAAGGAGGCGATCGACTACCTCCACGAAATCGAATCGCGGCCCGGTGTAGTCTGCGGATCGATCGCCACCTGTTTCCCGCTCGCCGACATACCCCACATGGGCGCGTCGGTGTACATCGTGACGGACAACGACCAGGAACTGGCACAGCGTTATGCGGACGAACTGGGTGGATACCTTTACGACCGTCGCGCCGACTGGCATTACCATATGCCGTCGACAAAGGAAACCCTGGACCGCGTCCATGAAGAAGGCCTGTTCCCCGTCGTCCTGGCGGATCGGAACGACAACACCGGAGGCGGTTCTCCGGGCGACGGCACCGCCATGCTGCGGACGTTCATCCAGGCCGGTCTCGAAGATGCGTGCGTCCTGTACATCGTCGATCCGGAGGCCGTGGAACAATGCATGGACGCCGGGGTAGGCGCCACGATCACGCTGGACGTCGGGGGAAAGTCATCGCCGTTGCAGGGCGAACCAGTAACCATGACGGCGGAAGTTCTGGCTCTGTCCGACGGCAGGTTCCGTTACCACGGCCCCATGCTCGCGGGCCTTGAAGGTACGATGGGCCCATCCGCCCACATACGGCAGGAGGGCGTCCACGTCATCCTCGTGAACGATCGCGAGCAGCCTTTCGACACGGCTTTTTCCGAATCCCTGGGCCTGGACCCCCGGGAAATGCGCTACATCGGCGTCAAGTCCTCCGCCCACTTCAGAGCCGGATTCGAACCGTGGGCGGGCGCAATTCACGTGGTCACAGAGCCGGGCGTACATGACATGGGTACTTTGACCTTCCATCGGCTGGGCAGGAAGCTTTATCCGCTGGATTCCGGTCGGGACTGATCCACCGATCCTGCCGGACCGGTGTCGATGCTTCGCGGCCGGGACCTTTAAGAGCCTGAAAATGAGCATACCGTCAGACAAAATCGATACGTCCTCGATCTGGTTCGACCACCAGACGCTGATCCGAAACGTGGATGTCCTGCTCACTGTGTACGACCAGTCGGCGCAAGGCGTACTGGACCTGGCGAATTCGGAGGGGTACTTCGAAGGGGTCGATCCCAATCTCCTGAAGTGGCCGCCCTCCCGGTCGCCGGAAGGGCCCATCGGACTGGAAGGCCTGGGTTACCGCGCCAAGCTGATCGGGGCGATTTACGAGGGGGTTCCCCGGCTTCGGGACCAGCGGATGGGCGAGGCCTACGACCAGTTCAGGCGGGTCGCCCCCGATTACTACCAGGCCGTGCAGCTCTACGCCCGCATAAGGGAACAGTTCCTGCGGACGGGACAGGGCGCGACCGCCCAGTTTCTCGAACTTTACCAGACCATCTATGTCGAGGAACTCCGGGCGAGTAACGTTATTACTCCGGACGAAGGCGAGGCCGCCCTGGCCGGGGCCAGGCTGTCCCGCGTGCCCCTGGCCCACGCCCAGCCCGTCGCCGAGAAACTCAAGGACATCGTACCGGAGGACGACCCGCTCTGGCAGGCGACGTACGAATGCGCGCTCAAGGGCAAGGAAACCCGTGCAACGCTGAGGGAGATATTTCACAACACGGCCCAGAATACGCTCGAATACCTGGCCGCCGGAGAACTGCTCGCCGTTCGCTTCAATACGTATACCAACTTCGCCTGGTTCGGTTGCGCGGTGTGGAAGATCATCAGCGACGCCGAACTGCTGGCCGAATTCTGCCGCCGGCACGTACCGAGCAAGTACCTCCAGCGCAAGATCGACGGCATACAGGAGGATATCCTGCTCGGTCAGGCCATGATGGTGGAGTTCTTCCAGGCGCACCAGGAGAATCCCGCGCAACTCAAGCCGACGGGGTACTGGTACGGTCACCACTATACGAGCCTGACGCGGGACATGATAGACCTGGCCAACGGCCTCATGGAAAAATGCAACCTGGTCATCCACAGGATCAACCAGCACATGAAGAACGGAGAGGACGAGGCGAAGATCCCCGACGAACTCTCCTCCATGCTGGAGCCCATGGAGGTGCCTCAGCTGCTGGACCGAAGCGCCACGGGCCATTTCCTGGAGTATCCCCATGTGGGAAGGAACGCCAGGTATTCTCCGATTCAGCGCGCCACGAGGCTGGTCCGGTGGATCGGGGCATCCTGGCGGTATGTCCGCACCAAACTCGAGATCGAAGAGGAGGGGCTGGATGAGGAGGAAAAAATCGAGGCTGCGTGGCAGAACAGCCTGGCCTGGTCCGAGAAGACGCTGAAGATCTTCGGGATCACGGTCAAGGTGCACGTCGATCCGATGGTCGGCGAACTGGCCCGTGTGCTCAAGTTGCACGAGGGTCGTTACAAAGTCCTTTTCTTTCCCACCCACCAGAGCGTCTTCGATCATCCGGTCATGTACAAAGTGCTACAATCCCGCGTCCTGCTGGACGCCCTCGGCTGGGAGGACTCGCGTCCCTGCACCATCCTGTCCCGGTCGGGCCTGACCGAGTACGTTACGCTGCGCCTGGGGTCATGGAGCACGACGCTGTTCGGCGTGAACGCCGCCGAGTTCGACCGACTGCTCGAAGAAATCGACGGCTACGTGGTCCTGCCCCGCGCGGGGGATACCAACAACGCGACCCGGCGTTTCGCCGGACTGCTGGAAAAACGACCGGGCATCATCTATGCCGCGGGTACGACGGCGGCTTTCGACATCCAGTCCATCCCGCTGCAACACGGCCTGTTCAGTAAGATCCCGCCCGACGTCGTGCTCATTCCCATGGCCTTCCGGGGGATACATTCCATCTGGCCCAAGTGTCCGAGGCGAAACATCAAGATAAACCCGGGACTCGTCGAGGTCGTCGTGGCGCCGCCCATGATGGGAGAAACCACGCTGTTCCCGAGACGCCGGTCCCTCAGGCCCCAGATTGAACCTGCGGCGCTGTTTCAGGCCGTGCAAATCGTTCACCTGCTGAATCCGAATCATCGGCCGTAGCCGCTGTTGATTCCGAACACAAACCCAACAGGCCGGATCATGATGAAACCGTCACGAATCCTCTGCTGCATGCTGCTGGCCGTCACGCTGGCGTGGACCGAAGCGTCGGGGGCCGCGACCCGGGTCGACGTCATCAAGCTGACAGGCCCGATCGGTCCGGTCAGCGTCCAGCACGTGTCCGCCGCGATAGAAAGAGCCGAAGACGACCGGTCGGAGTGCCTGGTGATCATGCTCGACACGCCCGGCGGCCTCCTCGAGTCCACGCAGATGATCATCAAGGACATGCTCGCGTCGAATGTGCCGGTCGTGGTCTACGTGGCGCCCAGCGGTGCGGGCGCCGGATCGGCGGGCGTGTTCATCACCATGAGCGCCCACGTCGCGGCCATGGCGCCGGGAACGAGCATCGGGGCGGCCAGTCCGGTTGGCATTGGCGGCGCGGTGGCGGACTCGACCATGCAGGAAAAGATAGAGAACTTTTCCGTGAGCTACATCCGTTCCATCGCCGACAAGCACGGACGGAACGCGGACTGGGCGGAGCAGGCCGTAAGGAAGAGCGTGGCCCTGACCGACCGGGAAGCGGTAGAGCAGAACGTCGTGGACCTCAACGTCGCCACGCTGGATTCCCTGCTCGTTCAGATCGACGGAACCGTCGTGGAAGTGAGGGAAGGCGAGCGGGTATTACGCACGAAGGACGCCGAGGTGCAGATCAGGGAAATGAACTGGAACCACCGGGTGCTGAACGTGCTCTCCAATCCCAACATCGCCTACCTCCTGATGATGCTCGGTTTCTACGGGCTCATCTACGAGTTCATCAATCCCGGCGCCATATTCCCCGGCGTCGTGGGCGGCATGTGCGTCATCATAGGGCTCTTCGCCCTGCAGACGCTGCCCATCAACTACGCCGGGCTGCTGCTGCTCCTGCTGGGTCTCGGGCTTTTCGTGACGGAACTGTTTCTCGTCAGCGGCGGTCTGCTGACCGTGGGCGGCGCCGTCGCCTTCACGATCGGTTCGATGATGCTCATCGATTCGCCCTATCCCTACCTGCGCATATCCCTGTACGCCATCATCCCGGCCGTGATCGCGACCGGGGCCTTCGTGTTGTTTGCCGTGGGCTACGCGCTGAAGGCCCAGAAGCGGCGCACGACCACGGGCAGCCAGGGACTGATCGGCGAGACGGGACGCGCGCGCGCGGCCGTGGACGCCCGGAGCGGCAAGGTGTTCGTCCACGGCGAGTACTGGTTCGCGACGAGCGATGCGCCCATCACACCCGATACGCCGATTCGGGTCCTGAAGGTCAATGGTCTGCGATTGCAGGTAGAAAGCCTGGATTCAAACGCGGACGCAACGAAACAAGGGGAGGACTCCCATGTGGTTTGACGGATTTCCGCTGTCGACGATCGTAATCGTCCTGTTCCTCATCATCCTGTTCACGAACGCGGTCAAGATTCTGCGCGAGTACGAGCGGGGTGTGGTCTTCCGGCTGGGCCGCCTTTCCAAGGCCCTGATCGGCAAAAACGGACCGGGCATCGTGATCCTGATCCCCGGGGTCGACAAGATGGAGAAGGTGAGCCTGCGTACTGTGACCAAGGACGTGCCTTCCCAGGACGTGATCACCCGGGACAACGTGTCCATCAAGGTCAACGCGGTGATCTACTTCCGTGTCTTGGACCCGGAAAGGGCAATCACCGAGGTGGAGGACTTCCTGCAGGCGACCCATCAACTGGCCCAGACTTCGCTGCGAAGCGTACTCGGGCAGGTGGAACTGGACGACCTCCTTTCCAACCGGGACAAGATCAACGAGGACCTGCAGGTGCTGCTGGACCAGCAGACCGAGCCATGGGGCATCAAGGTGTCCATGGTCGTCATCAAGAACGTCGATCTGCCCCTCGAGATGCAGCGGGCCATGGCCAAGCAGGCGGAAGCGGAACGGGAACGCCGGGCCAAGGTCATCAACGCACTGGGCGAGCAGCAGGCCGCGGAGAAACTGGCGGAAGCCGCCCATGTCATGGGCACCCATCCCGTAGCCATTCAGTTGCGTTACTTGCAGACCCTGTCGGTCGTGGCGGCGGAGAACAACTCCACCACGCTGTTCCCCGTCCCCATCGATCTGTTCAAGCCCTTCGTGGACGCGTTGAAGCCAGCGGTTGCGGGCGGCGCGCCGGAGACTGATACCGATACGCCGGAGGGCCGCGGTCAGGAGGCAGGATAGCATACGAGATTCCCCGGCGGGATTTCGACTAAATCGGTCAACGTATAATGGTTCGCCGACCAGGACAGAGGGAACATACGATGACCGATATGCAGGGTATTACCCCGATCAAGGAATGGCCCGAAGACGAGAAACCCAGAGAGCGGTTGCTTAAGTACGGAATCCATACCCTTTCGGACACCGAACTGATCGCGCTGTTGCTGCGCACCGGGAACGGTACCGGGGGGAAGGACGTCATTGACATATCCCGGGACCTGCTGCAGCATTTCGGGGGTCTGCGCCACCTCGCCACCCGGGAATTGAGCGAGTTGTGCCAGGTGTCGGGGGTAGGGCCCGTCAAGGCCGCCCAGATCGCCTCCGCCATCGAAATCGGCCGCCGGCTCGAAGCGCAGGACATGGACAAGAAGACCTTCGTCTCAAGTACCGACGTGGCGCGCTACTTCATGCCCAGACTCAGGGACCTGCGGAAAGAGATCTTCATGGTCCTGATGCTCGACGCGCGCAACTGCCTGATCCGCGGCGTGACCGTATCGGTGGGCAGTCTTACGGCGAGCATCGTCCATCCCCGCGAGGTGTTCAAGCCCGCCATCCTCGATTCGGCCGCGTCCGTGATATTCGTACACAACCATCCCAGCGGCGATCCAACCCCGAGCCAGGACGACCTCAAGATCACGGCCCAACTCGTGGACGCGGGCCAGATGATCGACATCAAGGTGCTGGATCACATCATCATAGGCCGAAAATCCTTTACCAGCCTCGCCGGCAAAGGTTTAATATAGCGGCGGAAGGGCGGGACGGCATCGGGCCGGCAACGCATCGCTACGAGCAGTATGTGCGCGCTGCAGGGTTCAATAACGGTGGGACAGCGGAGCGGCGGCAAGGGGAGTAGACCGTGGAATCTGCTACAAAAGAAAGCATCAGGATAGGCTTCGTCGGCGCGGGATTCATGGGACAGGTGGTCCACCTGCCCAACTTCACGGAAATGGCCGGCTGCGAGGTCGTCGCCCTGGCCGACCGAAGGTCCGGTCTGGCGCGGCGGGTGGCAGACCGTTTCGGTGTGCCGAGGACCTGCGCGTCCCACGAGGAAATCTGCGCCGATCCCACGATAGACGCCTTGGTTCAGATCACGTCGGACGATGCCCACGCACCCGTTTCCATCGACGCATTGAACGCGGGCAAGCACGTATACGTCGAGAAACCCATGGCGACCAACCTGTCCGATGCGCGCCGCATGGTCGAGGCCGCCGAACGCAACGGCAGGCAACTGCAGATCGGGTATATGAAACGCTTCGATACCGGCGTGGAGATGGCCCGTTCGATTATCGACGAGCTGCGTTCAACCGGAGAACTGGGGGCGATTACCCATGCGAGGGGCCATTGTTTCGCGGGTGACTGGGTCTGCAACGCCGGGACGGCGATAACAACGGACGAGACCTATCCCGAAATCGAATCCCGGCCACCGGAGTGGCTGGAACAGGAACGAATCGGGGATATCTACAGCACAAACAACCTGTATTGCCACAACATCAACCTGTTGCGCTTCCTGCTGGGCGAGGTCCGGGACCTGAGGTTCGCGACGCTCGACGGTCCGACCAAACTGATGGTCTTCACCATGGACGGATATGACGCGGTGCTGGAACTGGGAAGGTTGTCGGCGAATTTCTGGGACGAGGGCGTCAAGGTGTATTTCGAGGACGGGTGGGTGGAGATCAGCACGCCGCCCCCGCTGCTCAAGAACGTGCCGGCCCGGGTCTCTGTCTACCGGGCGGGCGACATTCAGCAGCATGCCCAGCCGCAAGCGCCGCGGGACTGGGCGTTTCGCAGGGCGAATGCCCACTTTGTGTCGTGTATACGGTCCGGTGCTCCGGTCCGTTCTTCCGGAGCGGATTCGATCCGCGACCAGGAACTGCTGGAAGAAGCTTTCAGAAGGTTCTAAGCGCGTTCCGGCGTTGGTCCAGTCGCATTCGGGGATACCGGAAGTACTCGGGGTTCCGACCGAAGCGGACGCCCGGACCGACTTTGCCGCGGTGCCCGGAGCGGAGACCCAGACCGGAGGCCCGGGCCGGCCGTGCGCGGTACCTGGTTCCGGAGCCGCGGTACAAGAAGAACCGGAGAAACAACAAGGAGTACATACGCAGATGATGGAACCTTCCGAAATAAAGAATGAACTGGATGCATGCCGAAATCAACTGGCCTATCTCTGGAGGGGCCTTTGACATAGAAAATAGACAGGCGGAGACGGCCAGGCTCGAAGGCGTCACGGGCGAGCCGGATTTCTGGAACAACCAGGCCAGGGCCCAGGCGATCAGCAGGCAGATCAGCGACCACAAGAAGATCGTCGATGGGTGGAACGACATGGACAGCCAGGCCGAAGACCTGGAAACCCTGTTCGAAATGGCCGCCGAGGAAGACGACCGGGACGCATACGAAGAGATCGAAGACGGGGTCCGGTCGCTGCGGCGACTCCTGGAAACGGCGATGCTGCAAAGTATGCTGTCGGCCCCGGACGATACGAAGAACGCCATCGTTTCCATACACCCCGGGGCGGGGGGAACGGAGTCCCAGGACTGGGCCGAGATGCTCATGCGCATGTACCTCCGCTGGATGGAATCCCGGGATTATTCCTTCGATACGCTGGACCTGCAGCCGGGCGAGGAAGCCGGCATAAAGAGCGTTTCCATCGAAGTCTCCGGAGAATACGCCTACGGGTACCTCAAGGCGGAAGCCGGAGTCCACCGCCTCGTGCGCATCTCCCCCTTCGACTCGAACCACAGGCGGCACACCTCCTTCGCCTCGGTTTCCGTTTTGCCGGAAATCGATGATCCGGGCGATATCGATCTCAACGAGGCGGACCTGGAGATCGACGTCTACCGGGCAAGCGGCGCCGGGGGCCAGCACGTGAACAAGACTTCCTCGGCCGTACGGGTTACGCACAGGCCCTCCGGCATAGTCGTTCAATGCCAGTCGGAGCGATCCCAGCACCGCAACCGGGAAAGCGCCATGAAGGTGCTGATGTCCCGCCTGTACCAGCAGCGGCAGGAGGCGATCCGGGAAAAAAGGGAGCGCCTCGAAGGCGACAAGAAGGAGATCGCGTGGGGCAGCCAGATCCGTTCCTACGTGTTCCACCCCTACACCATGGTGAAAGATCATCGAACCGGTACGGAAATCGGAAACATCCAGTCCGTGATGAACGGCGGCATCGACACGTTCATCGAGGCTTACCTGCGTCACGGAGATCCCGCGAAAAGCACGTAATCCACTCCCGGAGTCCACCGTTCCGCACCCTGTCCGGGAAGTCCTTTTTGGTTGACAGGATGCGCCGGCCCGCCTATATTCCGATACCCGTCCGACCGCTATGCCGACGGCGCTTCGAACTGACCGCTCACCGCCCATTCAGGGAATCACCACCCATCTTAAAGTCCTTCGGAGCAAACGGGTGAACAGCCCGATCGAATTCAACCGGCAAAGGTACGGCAAGCTCGAAGCGATCCGCGCTCGCGGCATCGATCCGTACCCCGTCCGCTACGACGTATCCCATCCGGCCCAGTCCATTCTCGATCAGGCGGAAGACCTGATCGAATCCACCGAGCCCGTCTCCGTTGCGGGCCGTATCACGTCCAAGCGGGGCCATGGCAAGTCCGGCTTCGCCCACCTGCTCGACCGCACCGGCCGGATCCAGATCTACGTCCGCCTCGACCGCATCGGATCAGATGCATACGAGATCTTCGACGAGTTGATCGAGGTAGGGGACTATCTGGGTGTAAAAGGCGCAGTCTTCACCACCCGAACCGGTGAGACCACCGTCATGGTGGACGAGATGGAACTGCTGTCCAAGTCCCTGCGCGCCCTGCCAGAGAAGTGGCACGGCCTGCGGGATATCGAAACCAGGTACCGGCAACGCTATGTCGACCTGGTCATCAATCCGGGCGTCAAGGAGGTCTTCCTCAAGCGCTCGCGGCTCATCCGGTCCGTTCAGCGGTTCATGGACGGAGAAGGTTTCGTCGAAGTCGAAACACCGATACTCCAGCCCCTGTACGGAGGCGCGTTGGCAAGGCCCTTCAAGACCCACCACCAGGCCCTCGACATGCCGTTGTTCATGCGCATTGCCGACGAGCTTTACCTGAAACGATTGATCGTCGGCGGCATGGAGCGCGTGTACGAAATCGGGCATGATTTCCGCAACGAAGGGATCGACCGCACGCACAATCCCGAGTTCACCATGCTGGAGTTCTATATCGCCTACGTCGATTACCGGTTCATCATGGATCTTGTGGAGCGCCTCTTCACCAGTGTCTTCCAGGAGGTAAACGGAACGCTGAACCACACGTACCAGGGCCGGCCCATCGACATGACCCCGCCCTGGCCTCGGATTTCCATGCTCGACGCCATTCGCGAGTATGGCGATGTCGACGTCACCGGGATGCCGACCGCGGAGCTCGCGGCGGTATGCGGTGACCGGGGCCTCGATGTGGACCCCGAACTGGGCAGGGGCAAGATGATCGACGGACTCTTCGAACACTTCGTGCAGGACCGTTTGCTGAATCCGACCTTCATTACGGATTATCCCGTGGAGATTTCCCCCCTGGCCAAACGGCATCCGGACAATCCGGAACTCACCGAGCGATTCGAACTGTTTATCTGCGGGAGTGAGTTCGCCAACGCATTCTCCGAGTTGAACGACCCGATGGACCAGCGCCGGCGGTTCGAGGAGCAGGTTGAAATGCAACGCAAGGGCGATGGGGAAGCCCACGCCATGGACGAAGACTTCCTCCGGGCAATGGAGTACGGCATGCCGCCCACCGGGGGATGCGGAATCGGAATAGACCGGTTGGCCATGCTTATTACGGACTCCGCGAACATCAAGGACGTCCTGCTCTTTCCCCATATGCGCAAGGAATCGTTCGACGGCGAACCCGGCGGCCCGGACGGCCCGGGCGGGACCAGCGAACCCGGCGGCCCGGACGGAACCAGCGAACCCGGCGGCCCGGACGGCCCGGACAGCCCGGACGGAACCGGGGCCGAAATGGAAAATGGTTCCGGTGAAGCGGACGGCCTGTCGGACCGGGCGTCCGGAACATAGGATGCCGAATGGTGCTGCGTAAACGATGGTCGTACGAATGGTTCATCGCCCTTAGATATCTGCGCTCCAAGCGGCAGAACCGATTCGTCTCTCTCATAACCTACATTTCCGTGAGCGGCGTCCTGGTAGGGGTAGCCGCCCTCGTCATCGTTCTTTCCCTGTTTAACGGCTTCGAAAGCGAAGTGCGGGAACGCATCATCGGTGAGCGCGCGCATATCAACGTGTATTCGCTGCTCGGCGATGGTTCCATTTCCGGACACGAGGCGTTGATAGACGTCATCCTGTCGGTGGACGAAGTGGTCTCCGCCGCGCCTTACGTGCTGGAGAAAGCCGTTTGCGCACCGGTGCCCGCGACGCGCAACGCGGCGGCCGGCGTCATAGTGCACGGGCTGGACATAGCGTCGGGCCGCCTGGCCACGAACCTCGAGGAAAACATCGTCTTCGGGGCCGTGGATCTGACGACCGCGCCCGGTCCCGGCGGTCCTTCGGAAAAACCCCTTCCCGGGATCGTGCTGGGTAAGGGTCTGGCGGATCAACTGGGGATCATTGTCGGTGAAAAGGTCGCCCTGGGCAATATCCAGGGCTTTTCCCTGACCTCCGCGCTCACGCCTTACATCCGGCCGTACAGGGTCACGGGCATCTCGGAGACCGGGTTCTACGAGTACGACGCATCCTCGGCGTATGTGTCCCTGGACGAGACCCAGAAGCTGTTCAAACTCGGTAACGACATCAACGGCATCGCCGTCAGGATTGCCGACCGGAATCAGGCCCGGCGAATCGCCGAAGAGATCGAAGTCGCCCTGAACCGCTATGCGGAAGAGTCCGATGAATCACCTGTTGCGTCAGCCCCGTCGGTAGCGTATTTTACAGTAGACTGGATGCAGCGGCACAAAGGCCTGTTCCGGTGGATGACCCTCGAGAAATGGGGCTCTTTCGCCGTGCTCAACCTGATCATCCTGGTGGCCGCTTTCAATATCGCCAGCACCCTGATCATGGTCGTGCTGGAGAAGACCCGGGACATCGGGATTCTGAAGTCCATGGGGGCGACTGCCGCCAGCATTACCAGGGTGTTCATCATTCAGGGATCTGTGGTCGGCGTCTTCGGCACCTTGCTCGGTTGTGCGATCGGCTATGTGTTGTGCTGGGCACAGCAAACGTTCGAGTTCATCGCACTGCCACCCGACATCTACCTGATCGATGCGTTGCCCGTGCGGGTCGCCCCGCTTGATTTCGTCAGCGTTGCCCTGGGATCCATGCTGATCTGCGTGCTTGCCGCCGTTTATCCGGCCAGGAAAGCCGCCGGCCTGGTTCCGGTCGAAGCGATCAGGCACGAGTAGCGAAACTGCCCTGAAGCACAGAGAAAGGCTGGAAGCTGCGTTATGGCCGACGAATCGCCCATTCCGGATGACTGCCGGACCGACGAAGTGCTGAGTGCGAGGAACCTGACCAGGGAATTCCTTTCAGGCGACGGACGGCTCGAAATCCTGAAGGGCATCGACTTCGAGATTCGCCGCGGGCAAATCGTGGCGATACACGGCGCTTCGGGCGCGGGCAAAAGCACCTTGCTGCATATCCTGGGGACGCTGGACCGGCCCACTTCCGGCCAGGTGTTTATCGGCGAAACCGATGCCTTTGACCTCCCGGAGGACAGTCTGGCCGGTTTCCGTAACCGGACCGTGGGTTTCGTTTTCCAGGCCCACCACCTGCTCCCCGAATTCTCTGCGCTGGAAAACGTGATGATGCCTCTGCTGGTGGGGAGATATGACTGGGACACGGCCCGCGAAAGGGCCGAAAGGCTGCTCGTGGAGGTGGGTCTGGGGAAGCGTCTCGGCCACAAGCCTTTAGCGCTGTCCGGCGGAGAACAGCAGCGGGTCGCCGTGGCCCGTGCCCTGGTGGCCCGGCCTCACGTCGTGCTGGCAGACGAACCGTCCGGCAACCTGGACCGCGGAAACGGAGAGGCGCTGCTCAACCTGATGTGGGAAATGTCCCACAGGCACGGCCAGGCATTCGTCGTGGTCACGCACGACGAATCCGTGGGCCGGCGCGCGGACCGTGCCTACGTGCTGGAAGACGGGCTGTTGAACGCAGTGGCGGCCTAGGATCGGCGATGAGAACCACATCCTGCCCACAATGCGGCATGTCCGCGGCGGAATTCGGCGAATCGGGACAGTTGGGGTGCGCCGCATGCTACCGTGTTTTCAAGGATACGCTGGTTCCGCTTTTCAAGCAGATACACGGCAATGAGTTCCATCGGGGCAAGATCCCCGTTTCCGATCCGTCACGGCAGGAAACGCGGCGGGAACTGATCGACCTCAGGCGCGCATTGAAGAAGGCCGTCGGCCAGGAAGCTTACGAACAGGCGGCGAAGTTGCGCGACCGCATAAATGAACTCGAGCGCGGTTCGGAACGGAGCCACGTGGTGCATGGATAACGAAATGGAGAACCTGTATACCGATCTGTTGGTCGACCTGCCGCAATGGTGCGTGCACGATGGCGAAACGGCGGAACTGGTGATCAGCAGCCGCGCCCGCCTGGCGCGAAACCTGACCACCCTGCCTTTCGTTCATCGTACCATCAAGAACGAGCGCTTCCGCGTGATCGAACAGGTGGAGAAAGCCGTCCAATGCAGCGACAACGTGGCGCGGCCGGTGTACCTCTCGCTCCTGGATACGTCTGAACTGGACCGCAGGGTACTGGTCGAGAGACGGCTGATCAGTCCGGCCCTGGCGGACGGAACGCGGCCGGCCGGCGTGTTCATCGGCCCCGGCGAAACCTTCAGTCTCATGGTGAATGAGGAAGACCACCTCCGTCTCCAGACAATAAAAGGCGGGTTGCAGGTATGCGCCGCCTGGCAGGAAGCGGATAAAATCGATACCGAACTGAGCAAAACACTTGATTTTGCCTTCTCCGATGAGTTTGGTTACTTAACGTCCTGTCCGAGTAATACGGGTACCGGAATGCGCCTTTCGGTGTTGATCCATCTACCGGGTTTGACCCTGGCGGATCAGATGGATCCCCTGGGACGCGCGATGGAGGAAATCGGGTTCACGGTGCGCGGTTTATATGGCGAGGGCACCGGAAGATCCGGCAACATGTACCAGGTATCCAACCAGTGCACGCTGGGGCACGCCGAGCAGGAGATCGTCGAAAGACTCGATCGCGTCACGCGCCGGCTGGCCGTGTACGAGGAGAGGGCCTGCGACGCACTGGCAAGCCGGGCGAAACGCCAGACCGAGGACAGGGTGGCCCGGGCATACGGCCTGTTGAAGCATGCCCGGTTGCTTGGAGAGATGGAAGCGATGGATGCGCTGTCCATGCTCAGGATGGGTGCGTACCTGCGGATCTTCAAGGGCATGGAATCCAGTGCTTTCAATCAACTGATGATCGCGGTGCAGCCCGCGCATATCCGGATGACCTCGGGCCGCGAATTGGCAGGTGAGGAACTGGAAGAACGACGCGCGGAACTGGTCAGGGAACACTTGAGATTCTGAAGAGTGAATACGCAAACAGCCGCCGGGATTTCGTTGTCCGGCACTCGAAGGGAGGGATGCCGAGGTGCCACAGGGAAATAACAAGTTCACGGAACGGTTCAAGCGGGTGATGCACATAGCCCGGGAAGAAGCCGCCAGGCTCCAGCATGACTACATCGCCACGGAACACCTGTTGCTGGCCTTTATCAGGGATGGCGAAGGGACCGCGGCCGCCATGCTGCGCAATATGGGCATCGATCTCGAAGACCTCCGTCAGTCCATCGAGGAGGCCACTGTATCCCAATCGAGCGCGCTCACGATCGGCCAGGTTCCCTTTACGCCTCGAGCGAAACAGGCCCTGGAGATCGCCGCGCACGAAGCCAACAACATGAAATCGAAATACGTGGGGACCGAGCACCTGTTGCTCGCGCTGGTACGGGACAAGCAGGGCATTGCGTCCCAGATTCTTTCGACCTACGACGTGACGTTCGAGAAAATCAAAGAAGAGATCCAGAATATCCAGAGCGACCGTTCGGTTACCAAAAAGGACGCGCAACGCAGCCGGACGCCATTCCTCGATCATTTCGGCCGCGACCTGACCGAAATGGCGCGTGAAAGCAAACTTGATCCGGTCATCGGGCGCGACAAGGAAATCGAACGGGTCACCCAGATCCTCAGCCGTCGGAAGAAGAACAACCCGGCGCTGATCGGCGAGCCCGGCGTGGGCAAGACCGCCATCGCAGAAGGGCTGGCGCAGCGCATCGTGCAGCGCAGCGTTCCCCAGATCCTGGAGAACAAGCGCGTCGTGACGCTGGACATGGCATCGATCGTGGCCGGGACCAAGTACCGGGGCCAGTTCGAAGACCGGCTGAAATCTCTCATGGCCGAAATCACCAAGTCGGACGAGGTGATTATCTTCATCGACGAACTGCATTCCATCGTCGGCGCGGGCGGCGCCGAGGGCAGCCTCGACGCGTCCAATATCTTCAAGCCGGCGCTCGCGCGGGGCGAACTGCAGTGCATCGGCGCCACGACGCTCGACGAGTACCGCAAGCACATCGAAAAGGACGGAGCGCTCGAACGCCGGTTCCAGAAGGTGATCGTGGACCAGCCGAGCATCGATGAAACCATCGACATGCTCAAAGGGCTGCGCAGCCGATTCGAAGAATACCACCACGTCAAGTACACGGACGATGCCCTCGAGTTCGCGGTAAAGCAGTCCGACCGGTACATCAAGGACCGTTTCCTCCCGGACAAGGCCATCGACATCATCGACGAAGCCGGTTCCAAGGCGCAGCTGTCCAAGATGACGGTTCCGGAAGAAATCCGGGAGATCGAGGAACAGCTCCAGGCCATACAGGGCAAGAAAGTGGAAGCCGCCCAGCAGCAGGAGTTCGAACGCGCGGCCGCCTTGCGTGACCGCCAGGAGGAGTTGCAGCGTGAGTATGACGAGGCGTTCATGGCCTGGCGCGAACGGGTTTCCGATGAAGTCGTGATCGTCACCGAGAACGACATGGCGCAGATCATCGCCAGCATGACGGGCATTCCGGTTTTCCGGCTCGAAGAGCAGGAATCCAGGAGCCTGCTGCGCATGGAGGACGAGCTTAAGAAACGGGTCATCGGCCAGGACATGGCCATCCGGGTGCTGAGCAAGGCCATCCGGCGGTCGCGCTCCGGACTGAAGAACCCCAATCGGCCCATCGGATCGTTCCTTTTTCTCGGACCCACCGGCGTGGGCAAGACGGAACTGGCCAAAGTCCTGGCGTCCTTCCTCTTCCAGGACGGCGACGCACTCATCTTCATCGACATGTCCGAGTACATGGAGAAGTTCAATGTCTCTCGCCTGATCGGCGCTCCGCCGGGTTACGTCGGATTCAACGAAGGCGGGCACCTGTCGGAGAAGGTGCGGCGCAAGCCCTATTCCGTCATTCTGCTGGACGAGGTCGAAAAGGCGCACCCGGACGTGTTCAATATCCTCCTTCAGATACTGGACGAGGGCACGCTGACCGACAGCAACGGCCGCCGGGTGGACTTCCGCAACACCATCATCATCATGACCTCCAATCTTGGGACCCGCGACATCAACAAGGCCGGGGGCCTGGGTTTCCAGCAGGATGGATCGAAGGTCGACTACGGAAAGATGGAAGCCACGGTCAAGGAAGAGGTGAAGAAGCTGTTCAATCCGGAATTCCTGAACCGGCTCGATGAATCAGTGGTTTTTCGCCAGTTGAATCCATCCGATATCTCCCGCATAATCGATCTGCAGCTCAAGGAGATCAACGAAAGGATGACCGAAAGGGGAATCCGCATCTCATTGACGCAGAATGCGCGGGAACTGCTGGCCGAGAAGGGGTATGACCCGGTCTACAACGCCCGGTTCATGAACCAGACCATACAGCGAATGCTCGAGGACCCGCTTGCGGAGGAACTGCTGAAGGGCAAGTTCGGCGACGGCGATGAGATCAGGGTCGGCAAAAAGGGAGAAAACCTGACGTTCTACAAAGCCGAGACTTCTGATTCCGCCAAAGCGCCCGTACTCTCCGAATCGGAAGCCTGAAACGCGGGCCAACTGGCCGGACACCTCCGGTATAAGCGCCGGTGGCGGGAACCCGGCGGCGGGAAGCGCGTTGAATCGACAGCCGGTTTCTTTGCGTGGCGTTCACGCCGACAGGCTGTTCCGCCGCTCGTCTCCCCGCCTGAACGGGAAAGTATTATCAGTGTCTCCAAAGCCATTCATGTACGTTAAATCCTTCCTGGTCCTGGTCCTGACGGGCGGGATTCTTGCCTCCGCATCCGTGCACCCCCCGAAAGTATACGGACAACCGCAGCAACCTTTGATCGCCGAGGTGCTGATCGAGGGACACGCCAACGTCGATGAGCCCCTCATCCGGTCGATGACCGCGCTGAAAGCGGGGAACCTATACAATCCCCGCGATGGTGCGACCACGATCAAACAACTGTACCGGCTGGGCCTTTTCGAGGACATTCGCATCTACGCCAGCAGGGGCGCAACGGGTTTGATCCTGACGGTAAACGTCAAGGAGTACCCGCTGCTGGACCGCCTGGAGTTCGAGGGCAACGATAAGATCAAGGACGACGAACTCGAACGCATATCCGGCATCTTCCAGGGCCAGGCCCTGTCTCCCTTCCGAAGAAAAAGCGTCCTGGACAACATTACCCAGGCCTACTACGAAAAAGGATACCTGCTCGCCACGCTGAATCCGCGCGTCCTCGTGGAAAGAAACAACGCGATCATGCGTATTGAAGTCGATGAAGGCGAAAAGGTGAAGCTGGGCGAGATCTTCATCGAAAACAATGTGTCCGTCCCGGAAAAGCAGTTGCAGGAGGCGTTCCGCAAGAAATCGGACATGGAGGAAGAGCATTTCTGGAAAGAGGGCGACCTGCGCCGGGAACGCCTGCTGGACCAATTCGAGAAAATCGTCCAGGAATACCGCAAGCACGGATTCAGAGACGCGGAAGTCGTGGAGGATACGCTCTGGTTCAGTGCGGACAAAAAGCGAATGTACCTCAAGGTGGGGATCAACGAAGGGAAACGGTATTACCTTGGGGACGTAGCATTCGAGGGGAACACGAAGTTTACAAATGAACAACTGACCAGTCTCATCAAGATCGACGCGGGCAAGCCGTTCAACGAAGAAGAATACCAGGAAAGCGTGTCGACCATATACGAGGCGTACGGCGAACTCGGCTATCTGTACGCCACCCCCATCGCCCGGGAATCGGCGGCCAATGATTCCACGATTGACCTGAACTTCGCGGTCAACGAAGGGGAACCGGCCAAGGTTCATCGGATCGACATCGTGGGAAACACCAAGACGAAGGACAAGGTCATACGGCGGGAGCTGTTGATCAAGCCGGGCCAGTTCTTTCGCCGTTCGGTGCTGCTCAGAAGCCAGCGGGACGTGTTCCAGTTGAATTACTTCCAGGACGTTCAGCCCTCACTGCAACCCCTTCCGGACGGAGACGTGGACGTCACCTTCACGGTCCTGGAGAAGCCGACGGGGACGGCAAACGCCGGCGCCGGATACAGCGGGTTCGACGGGCTCGTGGGTACGATATCCATGATCGTTCCGAACTTCCTGGGCAACGGCCAGAACCTGAATTTCAACTGGGAATTCGGCGCCAGGCGCAATTCCATTTCGACGAGTTTCGTCGAGCCCTGGCTTTTCGATACGCCGACCAGCGCCGGCATCGACGTCTTCCGTACGAACAGGCAGTGGTTCCGGGAATTCAATATCATTCAGAAGGGATTCGGGCTGTCCGTCGGGCGCCGCTTCCGTGGCACGTACTGGCGCATTAACGGAGCCTATCGGTTTTTCGACCTGGAGTACGCCGGCTTCAGCGAGCGCTACTACGCGGCGGCCCTGGAGGACTCGTCCCTGGCGGAAACGCAGATCTCGGCCATCAACTCAAACATCCGCCAGCGGGAATCCTACGAATCCAACAGCGGCCTGACCAGCCAGGTTACCTTCACCGTTACGCGCGACAGCCGCGATTTCCCCCAGTTTGCCACGAGCGGCATGCGTCAAACGTACCGCAGCGATGTAGCCGGTATCGGAGGCGACGTGAAATTCCTCAAGCAGACCCTGGAATCCGATTTCTACTTACCCCTGTTCAAGGGCACGTCCATTTCTCTCCGGGGGAGGTATGCCCTGGCCGTGAACCCATTCAACGACCGGGAGGTCCCGTTTTTCGAAAGGTTCTTTCCGGGAGGGGTCAGTTTCGACGGCATGATCCGCGGGTACGGCAATAACTCCGTCGGTCCCTATACCGAACTGGGCGATGGAACCAGCAGCCGGGACGGCGGACGGGCGATGAGCATCTTCACCCTGGAGTACCAGATTCCGATCATCGATCAGCTCAGGTCGCAACAGCCGGTATATGCCGTGGCGTTCATCGAGGCCGGCAATTCATGGGCGAAGCTTTCGGACGCCACGCCAACGCTGGGCAACATGAAGAAATCGGTGGGGCTCGGTATCCGCGTTATCATGCCTTTGGTGGGACTGCTGGGCTTCGACGTCGGTTACGGATTCGACAAACCGTCGGACCCGATCCAGGCCCTTCAGAAAAAGCGAAGCGGCTGGAATACGCATTTTCAGCTTGGACAGATGTTCTGATCCGTTCGCCCGGTTTACCGGAGCGATCCGGCATTCGAGGAGGAAATTCATGGTTTCAATGAAAGGAATGATTCGCGCTGCGGCCATGCTCGCCGTCGCTATGCTGCTGCCTGCTATGGCCCAGGGCCAGGAACTTAAAATCGGCTATCTCGATATGGAGCGTCTGCGCCAGTCGTACCAGGGGTTCAGGGACGCCGAGGAAGCCTACCAGAAGGTAGCGATGGACATGCAGGAACAGGTGCAGAGCAGGCAGCAGGAAGTTGAAATGCTCAAGCAGCAGTACGAAGCCCGCAAGACCATGCTGACCGCGGCCAGGCGGCAGCAGGACGAGCAGAATATCCAGCAGAAGGAACAGGAACTCATGCAGTTCGCTCAGACTTCGCAAATGCAACTCGCACAACAGGAGTTGGAATTGACCCGGCCTTTGCAGGAGTCCATTTTCAATGTGGTGCAGACCCTGGCCAAGGCGGAGAACTTTACTTATATCTTCGATGCCGGGTCGCTCATTTACGTGGATCCGCTGAAAGCGCAGGACCTTACCGGACAGGTCCTGGAAGAACTGCAAAAGGAAGCCAATTAACCGCTGATGCGACAGAAGCTGGCAGATATCGCGACGCAGGTCCAGGGCGAGCTCATCGGTGACGGATCGTGTATCATCGAAAACGTGGCGCCGCTTGACGAGGCCGGGAAGGGTTCAATCTCCGTACTGATCAACGCACGGCATAGCCGGCGTCTGGAGTCGACGGAGGCTACGGCGGTCATCGTCTCCCGTGAAATCGATCGCGCTCCGGTCCCGATCATACGCGTGGCGTCTCCCGAGGTTGCCCTGGCTACCTTGCTGACGACCTATTTCGTCGGACATCGTCCCGCGGAAGTCGGGATTCACCCGACGGCCAGCATCCATCCTTCGGCGGAAGTCGATGACGAGGCGGACATCGGACCCCATGTGTCCATAGGTCCGCACACCACGGTGGGTAAACGTGCCTGTATCGGCACGAATGTGGCGATCGGCGCCCGATGCATGATCGGCGAAGGCACGTGGATATTCGCCAATTCGACACTTTACGACATGGTTTCACTGGGCAATGGTGTTATCATCCACGGCGGCGTCGTAATCGGGAGTGATGGCTTCGGTTATTTCCAGGGCGATGGAGGAGCGATCAAGATTCCGCAGGTCGGCGGCGTTGAAATCGGCGACGACGTGGAGATCGGAGCGAATTCGACGATCGACCGAGCGACTATGGGCATGACCCGCATCGGCCGCGGCACCAAGATCGACAACCTGGTACAGATCGGCCACAACGTCGTGATCGGCGATCACGTCACGATTTGCGCCCAGGTGGGCATCGCGGGAAGCACGGTGGTTGAATCGGGGACCCTCATCGGTGGGCAGGCCGGTCTCTCGGATCACATCCATGTCGGCGCCGGCTCCAGGATCGGCGGCCAGGCCGGCGTGACCAAGACCATCCCATCCGGATCGACCGTATCGGGCTATCCAGCCCGTCCGCACAACCAGGCCAGGAGAATAGAGGCGGCCATCAAGCGCCTGCCGGACCTGCTGCAACAGATCCAGACCCTGGAGACGCGGGGCAAGGCGCTCGAAAGCCAGGGGCGGGGCGAACGGAACCCACAGGCAACGGGAAAGTAGCGGCACATGCTCAAAAATCAACGTACCATTGGGTCCACCAGATCCGTTGAGGGCATAGGCTTGCATACCGGCGGGCAGGCGACGCTGACTTTCAGGCCGGGCACCGTTAACGACGGGATCCGGTTTATTCGCGTCGACCATCCCGACCGGTTGGAAATCCCTGCGGATATCGACTACGTGGTCGATACCACCAGGGGGACGAACCTGGCACGGGACGGGGTCCGGATACACACCGTGGAACACGTCCTGGCCGCCGTCGCGGGCCTGGGACTGGACAACATCCGGATCGAGCTGGACGGCGACGAGCCACCGATCTGCGACGGCAGCGCCATTCCTTTCGTGAACGCGTTGATCGAAGCCGGAATCGTCGATCAGGACGCGCCCAGGGAATACCTGGAACTGGAAAATCCCGTGCTCTACTCGGAGCGGGAAAACGGCCTGTTGAAAGAACTCGTCGTCATGCCTTCCGATGATTTCCATCTCACTTACATGGTCGACTACCAGAAATCAAATCTCGCCAGCCAGCACACCGTGCTCTATTCCCTGGAAGACGAGTTCGTCACCGAGTTCGCGCCGGCACGGACCTGGACCTTCCTCAGCGACATCAAGGCCCTGCGCGAAAAGGGGCTGATCAAGGGCGGCAGCCTGGAAAGCGCGGTGGTCATCGCGGACATGGACCTGTCCGAGGAGGAGCTGGACGAGTTGAAGGATCTGTTTGGCGTGGAGGACAGGGTGGTTATCGGCGAGAACGGGATTGTGGGAACCCGGCCGCTGCGCTTCGACAACGAACCGTGCCGGCACAAGGCGCTCGACCTGATCGGCGATCTGGCCCTGCTCGGAGCGCCGCTCAGGGCTCAGGTGTTCGGAGCGCGGTCCTCCCACTCCGCCAACGTCGAGCTCGTGCGAAGGATTCGCGGCGCGTGCGTTAAGAGGAAACCGGAAAAAGGGAATATGGATTCACCGGCGCCGGCACCCGAAGCGGTCCTCGAAATCGAGGACATCCTGCGCATCCTCCCCCATCGATATCCCTTTCTGCTCATCGACCGGGTAATCCAGCTGGAACCGGGGAAACGCGTGGTAGCGCTCAAGAACGTGACCATCAACGAGCCCTTTTTCGCCGGCCACTTCCCTGGCCATCCTGTCATGCCGGGCGTCCTGATCGTTGAGGCCATGGCGCAGGCCGGCGGTCTGCTACTGCTCAATACGATTGAAGAACCAAAGAGCAAAATGGCGTATTTCATGGGCATCGATCATGCCAGGTTTCGAAAACTGGTAAAACCCGGCGACCAGATCCGCTTCGAATTGGAACTGAAACGAATGCGCATGCACGCCTGCAAGATGGAAGGGAAGGCATACGTGAAC
>JAPOOT010000164.1 GCA_026713285.1 Gemmatimonadota bacterium
ATGTTGATCGAGCGGGTTGTGTCGTCGATTGGATCTGAGTCGATTGGACTTGATTTAACATGTACAATTGTACAATACATGCCGCTGCAGGTATGTTGCCTGCAGTTATTACATATTCAGCAGGACAGAACCCAAAGCGAGTGGCATCCGGATGACCGCTTCACCCGATAACGAGGCCGTTCTGCTCATCGCGGACAGCGAAAGCAGTGCCGACATGCTGTACGCAACAGGACTGTTCGTGCCGGACCCTTTCACCTACCTGCGGGTGGCCGGCCGGTCGACCATCATGATGAGCGACCTGGAGATCGACCGCGCACGAGCCCAGTCGAAGGTCGATGAAGTCGTATCGCTCACCGACTACACGGACCGCGCGAAGGGAAACGGAAAGGCGGACCCGGGACTCGTGGACGCCGTCATCGAGTTGCTCCGGGACCGGGAAGTGAAAGGCGTCAGAGTGCCGTACGGCTTCCCCCTGGGGTACGCGGATAAACTACGGTATCGAGGATTCGAGGTGGCGGCGAAAGAGGATCCCTTCTGGGACGAGCGGCCGGTGAAGTCCAACGACGAGGTGGCGGCCATCTCGGAAGTTTCGCGCCACACGGAAGACGCCCTGCGCATGGCCTTCGGCCTCCTCTCCGAGGCCGCCGTGAAAGACGGCGTCCTCCATGGTCCGGATGGTCCGCTGACTTCCGAATACATCCGTACGTGCATCCACGTATTTTTGCTGGAACGGGACTGTATCGCCCAACACACCATCGTCGCGGGGGGCGTCCAGGGCTGCGACCCCCACAACGGAGGCTCCGGTCTGTTGCGCGCCGGCGAGCCCATCATCTTCGACCTCTTCCCCAAGTCCACGAAGACCGGCTACTTCGCCGACATCACCCGCACCGTGGCGAAGGGTCCGGTATCCGACGTGTTCCGGCGGCTGTACGATACGGTGCTGGAAGGACAGGAAACCGCACTCTCGCGAGTAAGGGCCGGCGTGGACGGCCAGGAGATCCACGGGGAAGTGGAACGGCTGTTCGAAAGCAGGGGCTACGAGACAGGCGCGAAGGACGGACGTATGCAGGGCTTCTTCCACGGAACCGGCCACGGCTTTGGCCTGGAAATCCACGAACCGCCCCGTATCTCGAAAGTGTCGCAGACCCTTGTTGCCGGACACGTCGTGACCGTGGAACCGGGTCTTTACTACCCCGGCCTCGGCGGCGGTGTTCGGATCGAGGACAACGTGGTCGTAACCGAATCCGGGTGCGTCAACCTGACACGGCTGGAGAAGGTGTTCAAGGTGTAGCTAAGAACGAAAAAACCAACAACTCACCGTTTGACTGAAAACTAAAGTCAATGATCCCAAACCACCGTATGAAGAACGTTAAACCCGGGATCTACGCACCTTTACCGCCATTCTCCGGTCAGGAATCTCACATAAACTTCCTCGTTAAAAATACGAGATGAAACGATTTCCTGCCTTGAGATAGTCACGGCAAAATCCCCGGACTCCAGACCTAATACGTTTTTGAGGTATCTTTCATCGATTGGTTCACTTACCCACTCATAGTGCGTTTTGTAGTGTGGTTCCAGAGTCGCTTCATCTCGGTAGCCGCTCATGAAAGGTAGAATGCGTATGAACTGGTCCGTGCTTAATCTGGGTCCCGGACTACTAATTGGAAGACCCACGTAGACCTTTCTATTCTTCAATGTAATCTCAATCATCTTATCACGCTTGTTGCATTCCCGCATCAGAAGACTCAGAAAATCCCCCATTTCGGCAGCCACCTCTGCCTCTACTTCCTCCTTATCTGAACGCCAGTTTTTGATCCGAGCTACGCCCCAACAAAGACCGATGGAAATCCAGCCAGTCAAAAACTGAAATTGGATAGCGGGGATGTTACCGATGGGAACCCAGGCAGTTAAAAACTGAATGTGGTTAACGAGGATGTTTGGCAGGTAAGAAGACAGTAACCAGGCGATCAGGTAGGCAACTGGATAGGAGAAGATACCAATTACTGCAGATCGAAACAGGACATGGTATCCTGATTCTCTGTTGATCTGGGATCTGTATTTATATGACGTTCTGTGATAAACGTACCCACTCAACGCCGGAATAAATACAGATTCAATTCCTCCCATCGGACTCCTTCTTGTCCATTATGTTGCGAAGTTTGCTTATAGTTTTACGGACTTCGGGTTTCTTGACATAGGAGTTTATATCGACCTCAAACCCACCGTATTCCCGAACGCGAATGTAGGAAACATCCTTCTTGGAGTCCTTAGCCATCTTGGCACCTCGGGGAAGAATCAGGGTATGGGTGGAATGGGAGGTATATTTTCAAGTAACGTACCACAAGGTTCGGCGTCAATATCAAACCTCACACTTCATATAGTCAAAATGAAGTGGATAATCTCGTGATTTTGGATAGCGTTCACGAGTATTAGGCAAGGAAACTGAGACCGATATGACGAAAAGAAGTCTCAGTCCACCAGCGCCTGGTAGATGAGCGCCCAGAGACGTTGGTGGTCGTCGAGACCCTGGGCGGGAATGACCTGCGTCATGTACGAAACCACCAGTTCTTCCGCCGGATCGACCCAGTACGTGGAGTGATACGCCCCGCCCCATGCGTACGTCCCCGGTGAACCCGGCAACCCGCTCCAGCCGATCTCTTCCGTGATGCCGAACCCCAGGCCGAATCCGCCCCCGTCTCCCTGCCACGCGTCGCGGACGTGATCGACGGTCATGAGTTCCACGGTCTTGGGCGACAGGATACGCGCCCCGTCCAGCGTGCCCCCGCGGCGGAGCGCCTCGAGGAATCGGGCGTAATCTCCCGGCGTGGAGACGAGCCCCGCGCCGCCCGAGAAGCTCTTGCGCGGTCCCTCCAGATACATGCCCTGCCCGACCATGTGACCCGGGTCGGGCGCGCGCGCCATCCCGTTTTCCTCCGTCACCGAGTACACGACAGTCAGGCGGCCCGCTTTCTCAGGTGGCACGTAGAAGTGTGTATCCACCATGCCCAGTGGCTCGATAATCTCGGCCCGCAGGAATTCGTCCAGCGGCATGCCGGAAGCCCGCTCGATCACCACACCCAGGATATCCGTGGCGTAGCCGTATACGAACTTCTCACCCGGTTGGGCGTCCATGGGCAGGTTTCCCATGCGTTCGACGGTTTCGGCGATCGGTTCGTCGCGATCGGCGAAATACCAGCCCACTATGCCGGCCTCCTCCCAGCGCTCGGCGCCGGGGCCCCAGCCATACCCGATGCCGGCGGAGTGCGTGAGCAGGTCGCGCACCGTGATCTTGCGATCGGCGGGAACCGTCTCGAATCCCCCGTCCTCATTGCTCACGGCGACGGTCGTGCTGTCGAATTCGGGGATGAAGTCACCCAGATCCTGGTCGATCAGCAGGCGTCCTTTCTCCTGCAGTATCATCACGCCCACCGAAATAATCGCCTTGGTCTGGGATGCGATGCGGAAAAGGTCCGTAACCTCGAGCGGTTCCCCCGCCTCGCGGTCCCGGTAGCCGAAGGCCCTGGCGTAGACCACGTGCCCGCGCCGTCCGATCACCAGCGCGGCGCCCGGCAGCCGTTCTTCCTCGACGTACGCTTCTAGCGCCGCGTCGATGCGTGCGAGCCGTTCGGAAGAAACGCCCGCCTCCTCGGGGCTGGCCGGAGCGAAAGTCTGAGCGAACGCCGGCGGAGCGTCGTGCGCGTAGAAGAGCAACGCCGCGAGCAACGGAAGCAGGGCGCGGAAGCGTGGTATCGACAACATGGATCCGTTCCGTATTGTATTGCAGTTGTTTCTATGCTGGGTCGGCGTTACGTTCAGGGTCTCTTTGGCGTCGTATGGTTTCATTGCTACTCCTGGAAAATACGCGGGAAATTACGCTTCACATAGCGCCTACGATGTGCCATGCAGGTCATGTACCACTCCCTGCCTTTTCTCAAGGTATCGTATTCACGTTTCAGCGAATGGATGCGGTCATTCAATAGGCGCGTGGCAGCCATCTTACAGGGGGCGCGTGGCAGCCTTATGGTAAAGTTAGTCCATTCACTTGTTGTTGTCAAAACCATGTTCCGGTACCAGCGAACCGTTGAAGCCAACGACCAGGCGGCGGCCATCTCCGAGGTTGCCCGGCACCGATCGTCGCCGGGGGCGTCCCGCCCGGGGCGTCCAGAACTGCGATCGCCACAACGTAGGCTCCGGAATACGTCGGACCGGCGAGCCGATTATCTTCGACCGAAGCATATTGGCTGGAAAGGCTGTCAGATACCTTGACCCGCCAGGGGAAACAAACGACCTTACAACAAGGGAATCGAAATGACGCGATCAGTGGTCAGCGCTCTACACAGTTCACCTGTTTCCGCAAGGAGTAGCAATATGAAGCAGGACTTTGAACGGCCTTTTCGACCAACCGAGACAGCCGGTTCCAACGTCACGTCTTTTTCGCTGTTGGAAATAGCGGGCCAACTGATGAAAGAGGATGTCATCAACCATTCGGGAAAGAACTCACTTACCCTGGCCCGCGGGAATGACTTGACCGTAGTGCTACTGGTGCTCAAGGACCAGGCCGTTCTGCACGAACACAGCGCTCCCGGACCCATCTCGGTTACGGTCCTGTCCGGCCACATCGAGTTTTCTACGAAACCCGAGTCATTCAGTCTGAGGACTGGGGACAACACCGTATGCGCCGCGCACTTGCCGCATAGTGTCAAGGCACAGGAAGACAGTGCCTTCCTGCTCGTGATCGGGGGAAGAGTGGATTGAAGGTCAGGGGGCGGACACGGAGAGGTCATTGCCGTTTTTCAACTCAACAAATCTTCAAGCGAATCTCGATGTAGATTCCCTCCCGATCTTCCAGACCCCTTTCTCACGAAACGCGGGAATGGACTGCCGACGGGCGGCGTTGGTGACGGCAGGCGCAGACAGGCCGTTCTGCCTGATATAATCCGAAAGTCGAATGATCTCTGCACCTCTCAAGTAACTCAACCGTTTGTGCAGTGATTCCAACAGCCCAAGGAAAATGATACTTTCCATGGTCCTGGTCGAGGCGCTGTCTTCATATTCCCTGAACGCCTGGTAATACCTTTCCTTCTCGGAATTGCGTATGATGATACGGGGCAGACCGAGTTGCAAAAGCTGGAAATTCGTAATCACCCGTCCCAGTCTGCCGTTTCCATCACAGAATGGATGTATATACTCAAAACCCAGGTGAAACAGCGCGATCTTGTCCAGAAAGTAGGAATCCAGGTCGCTGACATAGTCGATCAGGAGATTTTCCATCATGCGTTCCACGTGCTCGGGCGCAGGCGCAATATGCGTACCCACTCGCACGTATTCGCCTTTCTGCCGGAATCGTCCGGCGATGGAATCATCGATGCCGCCCATCAGCATCTGATGGAACCCCAGGATAAGGGTCTCGCTCAATTCGCTGTCTTTCGCCCTGGCACGCTTGTATTCCATGACCCGCGCGAGGTTTTTAGCCTCGTAGACTTCACGGATGGATACGTTGCGGGAGAGCATCTGTTCCAACAGGATCCGCTCTGTTTCTTCGAGCGACAGCGTGGAATTCTCGATGGCGTTCGAGTTGTATACGCCCTCGGGTATCTCCACCTCGTCGATCATGGACAAGAGCGAGTCCTTGCCTTTCCGCAAGATGTCGAATTCACGCTTCAGCGAATGGATGCGGTTTTTCATTGGTCGTGTGGAGGGCATAGAGTTAAATTAGTATATTCACTTGTTATTGTCAAAATTATGTGAATAAACTCGTATTTATGCTATATATTCACGAGTTTATTAGCAATATAGGTTAACAGACTTCCAATCACCCCATGAAAATCAGCTCCCTCGAAATCGATCAGGCGGCCGCTCTGACGGACTTCTATAATGAGCAATTCGCGGACATGCCGTACTGCTATCCCGTCACGGAGGACGAATTCGAAACCGGTGTTTGGTGGGATGAAGAACGGGACGGCGAGCCGTACGAAGACCTGTCGGACGAGTCGTTCCTGGTGGCGGAAGACGACGACGGCAATGTTGCGGGTTTCGCCCACGTGGCCGTCTGCCGCAAGGGCGAGGAGGACCACCGCATCGGCCTCCATCCGATCGAGGAAGTGTTGAAGGACCGGATCGGCCTTATCCGCTTTTTCCACTACCGGGCCGGCGCGCGGCCGGCGGGGCAGGCGCTCCTGGAAGCTGCGGAAGCCCACTTGCGAAGCTTCGGCATCGACCAGATACGCGCCTTCAGTTACTTCGGATACCGGTTCTACCGCTTCTGCCACGCCTTCCAATCCGACCGGATGGGCCACGTGGGCGCCCTGTTCAGCATGAACGACTACCGCATCACGCGCGGTATCATCCTCCTCGAACTCCCGGACTTTGACGTGCCGGATCCCGTATTGCCGGATGCCGGTGTGACCACGTGTTTCGAAATTCAGGCCGGGCGCGGCAGGCTGCCCAACATGGCATTCCAACTCTTCCGCGGAGACCAGTGCATCGGGCAGGGATTCGCCCAGTCGCTAGGGGATTTCTGCCGGTCGTCCCAGGCGCAGGAAACCTTCTACATACCCTGGTTCTCCATCGAAGGAAGTCCGGTGGGAGGGCGCGTCAGCGAGGGGGAGCAGGGCAAGGGATTCGGACGGTACATGATGGAGGTCCTGCTGCGGGAGATGCGCCAACTCGGATACCGCCACGCGACCACCCAGGCGAACACGGGCAGCCCGAGGCCCATTCTTCTGTACACGAATGTGGGATACAGGGTAGTCGATACCAACTACCAGTATTTCAAGGACCTGGAGAAGGATATCCCGCTGGGGGTGTTTAAAGAGGTGGGGTTCTGACCGTGCCAAGGACGGCTTCTGATCGTCCGGTACACGGAACAAAGTCCGCACCGGTTGTTTACGTCGCGGCCCCAGACCGACGCCTACTGATCACCTGCCTGCCGCGACCAACGCCTTCGCCTTTGCGACGATATCCCCCGCCGTGAAACCCAGGTTCTCGAACACGACCTCGTAAGGGGCCGAGGCGCCGAAGCGTTCCAGGCCGATGACGTCGCCCCGCTGCCCCACGTACCGCTCCCAGCCCAGCGTTACGCCGGGTTCGATAGCCAGGCGCGCGGTGACCGACGCCGGAAGTACGGACTCCCGGTATTCCCCGGTCTGTGCTTCGAACAGCTCCCAGCTTGGCATGCTGACGACGCGCGCGGAGATGCCTTCACCGGCCAGCGCGTCCCGGGCCTGGAGGACCAGGCAGATTTCCGAACCGGAGGCGATGAGGATCACGTCCGGCTGCCCGTCGGTATCGGCGAGGACGTAGGCGCCCTTGTGGAGGCCGTCGGCGGGCGCGAGCTCCGCACGGTCCAGCACGGGGAGTTTCTGGCGAGTCAGCGCCAGGGCGACGGGGCCGTCCTTGCGCCGAAGCGCCGCGACCCACGCTTCCGAAGTCTCTGCCGCGTCGGCCGGCC
>JAPOOT010000161.1 GCA_026713285.1 Gemmatimonadota bacterium
CCGGACCGGAAATCCCAGTTCGCCGCGGATGCCTATTCACCCGGGTAGTCGATCGCCCACCTACCCTCGAGATTTCCACTGCCGCTCGTTCTGCTCCAGAGGGAAACCACGTCGGCCGGCGCGTTGTTTTCCGCAAGATGAGCAAGAAACAGTGCGTGCAGGTCATCCAGTGTGTCCACGTTGTCGTTGGCGATATTGTTTTGGGCAAGGTGGTCATTCGAAAGGTCGTAGAGCTCGGGCCTGCCGTCGGCTCCGACCGGTGCGTAACCCCAACGATCCGTAACGAGGAATGGCGTCGTGGCCCGCCGGGGCAGGCCGTCACCCGGCATCGCGATGTGGCATCCGCTGACCGCGTAGTCGCGATGGGTCGGCCGGCCATCCAGCACGGCGGGGGCGAAGGAGGCTCCATCGAAAGGCTTCGGTGGATCGACCGTGACGGCGGCCAGGTCGCAGAGACTTGGGAACAGGTCGATCGTCTGTGTGATCAGGGGCAGCCGAGCACCCCGGGGTACCGCGCCTCCGGCCAGCATCAGCATGACGTGGCCGATCTCCGGGTAGATGGGCCAGTACCTGCCGTCGTCCTCCTGAATATTGGATTTCCCGGTCCGATCATGTTCTCCGATGGACATGCCGTGGTCCGACATGACGGCCACGATGGTGTCATCCCACAGTTCGAGATCATCGATCTTCCTCAGGACCTGGCCGATGTGACGGTCCACGAGTTCCGTTTCTGCCGCGTAGTGGGCCCACAGGTTGTGAAGTTCCTCCGGCGTATAGGCGGACGACGGACCGTAGTTCGGATGCAGCATGGGCGGACCCGCATAGTCGGGATCGTAGCGTCGCACCAGGTATTCCGGCGGATCCCAGGGTTCGTGGGGATCGAAGAAGTCCACCCACAGGAAAAAAGGGTTGGATTCGGCGTTTTCCTCGAGCCAGCGGATTGCGGTCTGCGCCGTCCCGGCCGAGAAGACTTCGGATTCATACCGGTAGTACCGGTTGAGCCAGCGGTGCTGGTTGACGAGCGTATGCCCGCGAAACCTGGGGTTTATACGGGTTTTTTCGTCCCGGACGACGACATCGACGGGGTCGTTTAGGTGGAGCAGCGGTTTGTCGCCTTCCTGTCCACGATGCTGGTACGCCGCGTCGAAACCATCGGGAAAGCGGGCCTTGAACAGGTGCGGACAGTCACAGATCAACTGCGTGGCGTATCCCTGTTCGCCAAGCATCCTGCCGGCGTGGTTGGGACCGCTCCGGTCGATGGCCTGCCATCCGTAGTGGGGCCATCCCGTAACGCCCGTCGCAAAATCGGTGCGGTGCGGGATCGTTGGGAAGCTGCCCATGTGGCACCGCGTGATCTCCGTGGCCCGTTCCGCTCCGAAGCGATCCAGCTCGGGCGTGCGAACGGGACGCTCCGCACGGTTTCCCAGGTTGTCGTGGCGAAAGGTATCGGTAATGAGTACGACGATGTTCTTCGGCATCTTCGGCATCTTAGCCCTCTCGAGTCCTGAAGTTGTGGGACATTATGGACGCGCAAATCTGTATACATTCAATCAGGCCGCCGGTAAACCGCGGTGTACCCCTCGCTCAACCGGCGATCCGGCAGGCCTCCAGGTATAGGTCCACCGACGCTTTCAGGTTTATCTCCCCGCGCATCACCCGATCTTCATAGGCTCGGTACCAGCCTGGAATCAGCGACCGGGCTTCGCGGAATTCGGCGAGTATAAGCCGGGCGAAGTCACCGCTCTCCTCCAGGTACCCGGAATTGTCGAAACATGCGATCGCCCGGGCCCGGTCATAGTCAAGCCGCACGATCTCCGCCTGCCAGGCGCCGTTATTCAGCGTCAACCGGGCATAGGCCGCGCGGGGATCGCCGTCGAAGGGCGCGCCTACCGCGCCCACGTTGACGACCAGGGTACCGTCCACGTTCCGGATCAGGGGCCGGTGCGTGTGTCCCACCACCAGGACTTTCGGCGCGGGAGCGATTTTCTCGCGCAGCGATTCTTCCGTATCATCAGGGAAAATCCCCTTGCGGTCTCCCAGCATGGACGCGTGTACCATCCGGAACTCGTTTCCCGATTCGTCTTTCATGTCCCACTGGACGGGTAAGTTCTCAAGCGGTTCGACGAGACCGTTCAACTGGTCGAATGTCCATTTCGCGTGGCGGGTTATCTCGTATTCCGGACCATGTTCGGGCAGGGTCCCCTCAACGTATTTCAGGACGTATCTTTCGTGGTTGCCCCGTATGACCGCCCAGTTTTCGGCCCTGGCGCGACCGAGCACACTTTCGGTGCAGGCGCGGGGATTCGGGCCCCGGTTGATGATGTCGCCTGCGACGAGTACGCGATCGGGGCGCCATCGATCAATATGGGCAAGAACTGTTTCCAGCGCGTCCAGGTTGCTGTGCACGTCGGCGAATACGGCGATCTTCATGGTAATTAGGGTTTGATTATTTGTTCAGTCGACAGGAATCGACGCAACACGTTGGCTACGATCCTGGATATGTCGTTGCCGCCCTCGTTGTAAAGCAGGCTGCCGCAGAAGGTAATGGATCCCGTAGAAAAGAGCTGGCTGCCTGAATCCGACTGCTGGTAAACCATGTCTGCCCGAACCAGTCTTTCGATCGGTTCCCCGGACCAGGTGGTGATGTGGGTAAGCAGTTCCTCCGGAACGGGAATGAAGGACTCGTGATGGTTTTCGGAACTTGCGATGACGCGCGTATTTTCGGGCGTTCCCAGCCGATGGTCGGCACGGTCGAGTTCAAATCCGGCCGCCCCGTTGCCGCTGAAACCGTAATCACCCACGGTATCGCACGCCACGCCCTCGAAGATCCACGCGGTCTCGGGGTTGGCGCGTGCGTCCGGGGATATTCGGTAGTACGATCCATGGAAGTTGCCCTGGGCGGAAAACCCCACGGCCGCAAGCTGCTGTGGGGGAAGGCCGTTCCGACGCCAGAGTCCCCCGTAGCCGCCGTCGAAGGCGTGGTAGTACTCGCCAGGTTCCGCCGCCCAGGCCCGGATGCCGCCTTCGTTGCGCCGGATTTCCAGCGTTCCATTGTCTTCCGGGTGGACGGCTATACGCCAGTAGAATCCGTTGCCGCCCAGGTACATGAAGTGGCCGCCCCGTTCCCGGTACTGTCGCAATGCGCCGAGCGTTCGGGGCGTATGGTATTCCGGATGTGAACCCGTGGTCACGGCGCTATACCCTTTGATCGCCTCGTAACCGTCGTCGTGCAGTTCCTGGTCGGTGACGATGTCGAAGGGGATCCCCATCTTTTCGAGCCACGCGTACAGGTGGGTGTCCGCCTGCAGATGGCGCAGCCCAGAGCAGTCCCCTTCCGTGGCGCCGAAGGTGATGTAGCCCGGCCGTAGGGAGAAGAGAGGGCGCCTGTGACTGGCATGGCAGATGCCGCTCCCGTCGGTGTGGAAATTATAGGTGGAAAGCCCGTATTTCCGGTACACCGCGGGATTCCAGGGATAGGCGTTCCATGTGCTGATCCGGTCCAGCCAGGACGGATCGAAGTTGGGGCGGGCGTGGTTGCCATAGATGGTATAGGTGAATGTGGACGCCAATACGCAGAGATCCGCCGAGGGGCTGCCCCTGGGCGGGCAGACATAGAACGGCATCATGTCCTCGTGCCCACCGCAACGGATACGGGCCGCGTAGAGTCCCGACTTCATGCCACTGGGAATCGTGAACGTAAAGTCGGTTTCCCAGTCGAAGTCGTAGATATCGTCTTCGTGGAAGTGTATGGCGCCGTACTGGTCCGGCGCGTGCTTCCAGGACATCTCCTCACCGGTCCACGTCGAACCGGTCATGGCGCGGGCAGGCATGTTGACCAGGCGGCCTTGCAGTGACAGGGGACCGACGTCCACCACCCGGGTCGAACTCGTGTCCCGGGCGAAGTCCCACAAAGCCCAGGCGCCTCGATGGTCTTTGATGTCGTATTCGTGCTCGTCGATCTCTTCCACCGGAACGTCGACGAGGGCAGGCGCTTCGATCTTTCCATTGAAATGGCCGCTGACGGTATCGCCGTCTACGCCGCCGAATATGATCCGTGCCATGTCGCCTATAGGAACGGACTCTATGGCCGCGACCGTGAAATTGGCCGGTCCAGGCAGCGCGTCCAGCGCGCGGTATCCCACGCTCACCGTGCCGTTTTCGGCATCGTAACTGGCCCACACCCGGTACCATCGCCTGGCCTTGATCGGCTCGCTTCGGCAGGTGATGAGGCGCTCCTGGTTTGCCGATATTCGGACAATAGCGGTTAAAGCGCCGCGGTCCAGACAAAGACTCAGTACCGGCTTCCGTTCGCTGTTGCCGCAACTTACAATGCCCTGACGGACTTTTTGAGGGGTCGTCGGCCAGATGGTGGCGGAGATGGCAATCCCATGGTCAGATCGGAAGCGGCCGTCAAGCGGGATGACGGCGTGGGAGCCCGGATGGAACGGTTGAGACCTGGAAGGGAATTCACCGCCGAAGGGAAGGTCCACGTCCTCGATTTGCAGGCCGGGTCCAGACGGATTGGGGTCGGCGCAGATCACGCGGACGAGACTGGCGCGAAAGGGCTCCCGGGCTTCGCTGCTTACCTTGAAGGCGATTTCGTCGCCGGGCCGGCCGGACAGCCGGTCGGAGTAGCCCAGTAATGGAATTTCGTTCATTAGCTACCCGGAAGTAGTTCGTCGTCCGGCCGCCGCTCGCGGTAGCCGCAGACCATCAGACCGGGCCGGCCGAAGCTTTGCCCGTATTCCTGCCTGTTATCGGGATTCCGGTAGCCCATGCGAACGAGTCTCCTCGGCCGTTTCGTCTGGTTGATGTAGGAACCGTGCACGGTATCGATGCAGAACAGGACCACGTCGCCGGCTCTGGCCGGAACGGGCACCGTGTCTGCCAGGTTGTACTCGTTCGTGGGCAGGTGCGGCGCACAGGGTCCCTCTTCCGTTTCCGTGATGTGCTGGAGATGGCCGGATTTGTGAGATCCCGCCAGGAAGCGGATTTCGCCGTTTTCGTGACAGGTATCGTCCAGGTGCACGAGGACGTCGATATACCGGCCGTCGTGATGGCCGTAGAAAGGGTTGTCCTGGTGCAGGGGAAATGGATGGCCGGTCTGGGGCGGCTTGATATGCAGCGTGGTGTGGTGCAGCTCCACGTTCGGACCCAGCAGCTGCGACAGGGCCTCGACCAGCCGGGGATTGGCTACCGCACGAGACCAGGCCTGGGAATAGAAATGAAGGTCGTGCATGGCCGTAAGCTTTGACCTGGCCTCCGTTTCCGGGTCCATGTAGGCCAGGCGCCACGGCCCGGACCACCCGGGACTCGTGAAAGCCCAGTCCTCGACGAGCCGGTCCATTTGATCTGAAAGTTCGGCCGTTTCTTCCGGCGTGAAGACCTCCGGAATGTGGAGAAACCCATTTTCATGGTAGAACGCGATCTGCGCGTCGCTCAGCACGGTTTGTTCCATGACCATGGTCATTGCTGATTCTCCTTTTTGGGTTTTGCGTGCAGGGAGTTTAAGGCGGTTCCTTCCCTTCGAATTTAGCAGTTCGCGCACCGGCAGGCAACCCCATTTCAACGCGATGCGCAATCGGCCTGCTGGAATTCCTCCCGCGGGCTGATCGCAACATCAAAGATCATGAACGGTACACTTCAGCCAGAAGTTCGTATGACCGCAACCGGGCTTTGAAATCATGGGTGATGGTGACGGCCATGACCTCTTCTGCGCCGAACTGGCCCGCAAGCCGGTCGATGGTATCCCGGACCTGCTCCGGACTGCCCACGGCCGCGAGCCGGAACTTGTCGTCGAGGAATGCGCGTTCGGCTTCACTGAACTGGTGCTTCTCGGCCTCCTCCACCGTGGGCACGACGTTGCTTGGCTTGCCCGATGCGAAACGGGCGAAGAGCAGGTCGCGGCTGAGTGCGAGACGCCGGGCCTCCGCCCCGGTGTCGGCGCAGATGACGTTGATCGCAATACAGGCCTCGGCCTGGGGCGACTGGGTGGACGGCTCGAAATAGTGGCGATAGAATTCCAGGATGCGCGGGTCGATGTTGCTGTTGATGAACAGGGCAAAATTATAGGGGAGACCCAGACGGGCCGCCAGCATGGCGCTATCGGGACTGGAACCGAGCATCCAGACGGGAGGCGGAGACAAGATGGGCGGTGTGACCCGCGGCTCGAAATCCTTGTCCTGCAGGATCTCCACCAATTCAGCAACCAGATCGGGGAACTGCTCGAAACGGGGTCCGGCACCGGGCGCCAGCATCCGGGCGGTCTTCATGTCGCCGCCGGGCGCACGTCCGACCCCCAGGTCGACCCGGTCCGGGTAGAGATTCGTGAGCACGGAGAAGCTTTCGGCGACCTTGAATGGACTGTAATAGGGCAGCATGACGCCGCCGGACCCGATCCGCATGCCTCCCGTGGCGGCTCCGATGGCCGCGAGCAGCACTTCGGGTGAACTGCCGGCCAGGCAATGGGCGTTGTGGTGTTCGGAGACCCAGAAGCGCTTGTAACCCAGGCGTTCCGCCGTTCTGGCCAGGGTCAGGGTCTCCTGGAAGGCCTGCACCGCGGTGACGCCTTCCCGCACGGGGGATTGATCGAGTATGGACAGATTCATGAATCAGGATTCCTATTCGTTAACTGGTTAAATAAACGCTGTCGGATCGGGATCGCCTGACTACCAGCCGTCCACGATATGGCCCGCGCCCGGAAACCAGACTGCGTCCACCAGAAAGGTCAGGAAGACGCCGAGGACATAGCCCGCGAGTATGCCAATAAACAAGGGTTGCGCCTTACGGTACAGCGATACGCCGCCGAGCCGCAGGATCACCGTCTTGATCAGCCATACGATCAGAATGGAAAAGAAAGCCATGTCGGCCGCGTAGGTGGTCACGATCCCGAATCCCACGGGATGGAGGGGCCAGAAATGCAGCCGGTGATGGGCCCAGATCAGAAATCCCGATATCAACACCCCATTCAACACCATGGTCAACTGCGGTTGCGTCATGGCCTGGGGATTGGTCAGGAAGGTCTCCAGCTGGGCCCAGTATCCGCTCGCGCCGGACTGAAAACCGCCGGCCTGGAGCTGGGATGCGCCCATGTCATACCCCAGGTACAGCGTGTACACGATGGCCGTCATGAATCCGATGAAGAGTGAAAGGGCAATGGCGCCGAACACGCCCCGGCCCACGCCGCCCATGACGTCGCCGACCTTGGCGGCGTGCGCCATCGAACACATGCCGAGCGTCCGCCAGTTGCGCGTAAAGGTCTGGCAGAGCCACATCCCCGTGATCGTGCGGGCGTTGATGTGCTCCGACCCGACGAACCGGAACGTGATCTCGTTGGCGCTGTTGTACGGCAGGTCCAGGGACGCCAGGCCGGTCTCGGCCACTACGCGGGTCACGCCGATGTACAGGACCAGCAGCACGAACATCATGAGCATCACGACCCAGAGCGTCATGCCCGCGCACCACAAGAGGAAAACCATGTAAAGCGAACCGCCGGCGAAAGATAGGACGGCCGTGCGATAGGAAAAGAACTCCCGCGTATCATCGATTTCCGGCGCTTTGCCGAGCGCCTTCCGAAACACGTCGCGGATATGCCTGCGTGCCATCCACAGACCGAACAGCACGAAAATGAAAAAGCCGGACAGATGCTGAAAGTGCATCATCTCGAGCGGACCCGGGACGCCGACCCGCGTCATCACGCCCTGTTGAACGATGCGGATGAGATAGAACAGCCAGACGCTGAGCAGCACCTCCACCCGCGTGAAGTACGCCACCCCGATCAGCAGGAAATTCAGGCGGACCTGGATCGGGTGGAAGGCTTCATACAGGGTCAGGGGGAAGGCGTGCCCCGCGCCGAAAGGGATGGCGGGGAACAGATCGAAGAAGCTGAACATGTTCCAGGTCATGATAAACAGCGTGATGCCGAACCCCCACCAGAACAGGCGCACGCGGGCAATCCTCGGGAACAGGGCCGTTTCCTCGGCGCCGTCGACCAGCGTCAATGGCACCTGGGCCAGCGGGAAGGTCAGCCGTTCGTGTTCCACCCACTGCTTCCGCAGGATGACCATGATGGACGCGCCGACCAGGAAGAGGGCGATGTAGAACGTCACCCACCAGAACATGGGCACCCACCAGATCTGCCATCGGATGGTTGTTCCCGAATACACGCCTTCGTAGAATTGATTCAGACCGCCCAGGTTGTCCCGCACGACCAGCCAGGAAGGAAGGTAGTCGAGGAAAAGTTCCGCCCAGCGGTTTTCGGGGTTGGCGTAGTAGAAAGGACCGCTGATGATCGAGACCGCGTAATTGCTGAAGGCCCAACCGGGGATGGCGGAAGCCGTGAAGACCAGGAAGAAGATCACGATCAGCTCCTGCCGGCTGAATGGATGTCCGTAACCCGCCTTTTTCAAGACCGGGTTGACCAGGAGTACCATCAGCAGGAAGGGCAGCAGCGCGGCGACGGGCAGGTGGGTGACCGTGATGAAGGATCCGCGCGTGACGAATTCGGATGAGAGCGACCAGAGCGTCAACAGGACGGTGAAGACGCATCCTATGGCCACGGCCCGTAGGGTAAGGCCGGCGGACACGGGTTGCTTTACAGGCGGAGGAGCGGCGGCCTGCCGGCCGGTCTGGGGCGATGAGACTGTGGTCATGATGTCAGTGGATTCCAGGCGGGGGCTGGACTGCGCCTTACGTTACGCAGTTGCTCAATGCGTTCGTAAATCAACTGTACTATGTGTTCCCGGGCAGCTCAAGGCCATAGGAAATCAACGGTTCTCAACACAGTTCCTGAGCTTTTCCAGACCCATTTGAGCCGTGGTTACCGGTCCTTCGGCCCAGTACGCCGGATTGAACAGTTCCAGCGAAAGCATGCCCCGGTAATCCTGCTGTTCCAGGCTGGCCACGATCTCGTTCCAGGGCGCTTCGCCGTCGCCCGGATAGACCCGGTGCTCGTCCTCGATATCCGCGTGGGCGGGTACCGCTGGATAGTCGTTCACGTGGACCAGCCCCAGCCGGCCGGGACCGAGGTAATCCATCCCCCGCTGGTGTCCGCTTCCCTTGTACATGTGGAATATGTCGGTCAGTAGCCTGGCATCCCGCACGCCGCTCTCGGCAGCCACAAGTAGCGCCTCTCCCACCGTACCCAGCGTGCGGGCTATTCCCCAGAATTCAAGCAGGGGTTTCGGGGTAAAATCCGAAACGGCATCCGTAAGTTCGGCGAATCTCCTGGCGACGGAAAACAGGTCGACATCCCTGTCGTGGATCCCCTTCGGAGCCGTGGCTACATAGGGGCATCCCAGGACCTGGGCCATTTCGAAGCACCGTCTCGCTTCTTCAAGCCCCCTGGCATGTCGGTCGGTTTCGGGAACCGCCCATTCGAAAAATGCGATCAGGTTCACGACACGGATCCCGCGGCGGTCCGCGCGCTCGCGAATCTGTTCCACCGTTCCGCCTCCTTCGACCCAGGCATCGATTTCCTCTGCCCAGGGTTCGATGCCGTCATACCCGGCATCGGCCGCGATATCCACGTACTCCAGTACGGAGATTCCGGGCGACCGGATCGTGCTGGTATTGAGGCAGTAGCCAAAACGTCCCATATGTCAAATCCCTTCTGCTGTGCCGCCGTACCGCCCGTACAGGACCCGGACGGCGCGGTTGAATGGCCATTTTGGACATGCGTTCAGGTGTTATAACCAAATTAGATGGCATTACAAAATTCTGTACCTTTTTAAACGGTTTCGCCTATATTGTAAACCGCTTGAAAGAAAAACGCCATCCATAGTGATGTCAGGAGCGTACGTGCGGGACTTTTCAAGCTTCACTAGATCAATACTGCTCTTCTGTCTCCTCCTGATTCCCCAGGCTGTTTCGGGTCAGTCGAGCGTGACGGACGACACCGGGGCCACGTTTACCGTGGATAGCGCCCCGCAGAGAATCGTGTCCTTAATCCCGAGTAACACCGAACTGCTTTTCGCTGTCGGGGCGGGAAGTTCGGTCGTCGGGGTGACGAATTACTGCGACTATCCCCCCGAAGCTCGGAAAATCGAGAAAGTCGGCGACCTCACGGCCATGAGCCTTGAAAAAGTCGTTGCCCTCGACCCTGAACTTGTGCTGGCCACGAAGGGAAACTCCAAGGAACTGGTATTCAGTCTGAGGGCGCTGGGTGTCCGGGTGTTCGTCCTCGACCCACAGACAATCGAGGAAGTACTCGATGCCACTGGCAAGGTGGGTGCGCTCACAGGGCGTTCCGAGGCGGCGCGCGCGCTTGTCGACGGCTATAGACAAAGGCTGGCCCATGTCGCGGACCGGATTGACGAGCTGACGGAAAGCGAACGTCCCTCGGTATTCGTCGGCAGTCCGTTCAGGGACGAAAACTGGACGCCAGGTCCCGAAACGTATACCTCGGCGGTAATCCGCCGGGCCGGTGGCCGGAACATTGCCGACGACCTGGCGCCGCGTACCTGGGCGGTTTACAACCTGGAGAACATCGTTTCGAAAAACCCGCAGGTCCTGCTGTCCACCCTGGACGTGGGACAGGACCCCGCGGAAACGAGGACGAGGTACCTGGAACGGGCGAAGTCGCTCGAGGGTTGGCGCGATCTGGACGCCGTGCGTAACGAACGCGTCGTGCTGATTCCCGGGAACTGGCTGCTTCGGCCGGCGCCCAGGCTGATCCAGGCGATCGAAACGCTGGCGAGTGCCCTGCATCCGAACCTGTTCTGAAGACGTACACGAGAATACGCTAACGATACCTGATACACCTGGCGATCCTATATGCCTCTTCTAAGCAAAATACCTAACGAGCTGCACGGCCTGATACGGACCAGATTGCCGGCAGACGCGGACAAGGCGGAGCTGATTCTCGCCTGCAGAACGGATCTGGCGCCGGACGGCCGCATCCAGGAATCGATGCTGCTGGTCACCCGGCGTCACCTGGCGGTAGCCACGCTGTCCGACGGGCAGTGGTCGCTGACGCACACCCTGCCCCTGGTGGACATCACTGGGCTGAACGTCGAGCCGCTCGTCGGCGCGAGCGCGCTCATGGCCAAGGTGGACGGCAGGGATATCAGGCTGCTCCGGTATTCCCATGCGGTGGCGCAGGACATGTCGGACGCTGTCGAGTCCCTGTTGCATCTGATCGGTCCCGACGGCAGTCCGGACCATACGGACCCCGTCACAGAAGACCCGGTTCCGGACTGGTCGAGCCGCGAGGCTCACCTGCGCACGTTCCGGCGCCTGTGGGCATTCTGCCTTCCGCACTGGCGCACGCTGGTCATCGCGATGGCCGTCACCATCGTGGCATCGGCCATCGACCTGTTGCCCCCGTACCTGACCATGATCCTCGTGGACCAGGTCCTGGTGGACATGAGCACCTACATGTGGCTTCCGCTGATCGTCGCGCTGCTGGCGGTGTCCCGTATCGTCCATACCGGAGTGACCGTCGTGAGCGGCAGAATGCTGGCCGTGCTGGGTGACCGGCTGGCCTTCGACGCGCGGTCGGAGTTGCTGAACGTCCTGCAACTGCTGCCGCTCAAGTACTACGATATGCAGCAGACGGGCGGACTCATGGCTCGTATCGCACGGGACGCCAAGTCGATCCACTACTTCTGGATCGATTTCGCGCCGCAGGTGATCCAGCAGGGACTGCTGGTAATCGGCATGACCGCGGTGCTGTTCTACCTGAACTGGGAACTGGCCTTCCTCGTCCTGATCCCCATTCCCGCCATTATCTTCGCATCGATTCACATCAAGCGCTACCTGATGTGGTTTTACGGAAGGTCCTGGGACAGCTGGGCGACCTTCTTTGAACGGGTCAACGACGCGCTGGCCGGCATCCGGGTCGTGAAGATCTTCGCCCAAGAGAAACGGCAAAGCCGGGACATGCATCTCGAGAACGAGAAGGTGTTTACGGCCGAACGCAACATACACGTCCGATCGCGCACGGTGCGCCCCCTCCTCGCCTTCATCGTGTCCGTGGGCGGGCTCCTCGTCTGGTGGTACGGCGGGAGACAGGTTCAATCGGCGGAAATGACCATCGGCATGCTGATGGCCTTCTTCCTCTACCTGAGCATGTTCTACAATCCCGTGCAGCAACTGACCAGCATGGCCGACTGGATTCCCGAGATGATGACGGCCATTACCCGCACCTTCGAGGTCATCGACAGTCCCATCGAGGACTATACGCCAGGCGAGACCGTCGACGTGCCCCGTTTCGAGGGACGCCTGGAGCTGCAGGACGTCAACTTCGGCTACGTGGCGCACCAGCCCGTGCTGAAGGGGATCAACCTGAACGTCGAACCGGGCGAGATGATCGGGCTCGTGGGACACTCGGGCGCGGGCAAGTCCACCCTCATCAAGCTGATGTGCCGCTTCTACGACGTCGATGGGGGCGGTATACTCATCGATGGGATCGACGTGCGACGGATGGACCTGATGCAGCTGCGCGGCCAGATCGGGTACGTGGAGCAGGATCCCTTCCTGTTCTCCGGGTCCGTGACCGACAATATCCGCTTCGGCAACCGGGATGCGTCCCGGGAGGAGATCATCGAGGCCGCCATCAACGCGAACGCCCACGAATTCATCGTCAAGCTGCCCGACGGTTACGATACGGCCGTAGGCGAACGGGGCGGCAGGTTGTCCGGCGGGGAGCGCCAGCGCGTCGCGATCGCACGGGCCATCCTGCACGATCCGCGGATCCTGATTCTCGACGAACCCACGTCGGCCCTCGACCTGGAAACGGAGAAGAAGATACAGGAAGCCCTGGGACGGCTCATGGAAGGCCGCACGACGCTCGCCATCGCCCACCGCCTGTCCACCCTGAGAGACGCCGACCGGCTGCTTGTACTCAAGAACGGCGAGCCGGTGGAACTGGGTACCCACGAGGAACTGCTGAACCGGCAAGGCGAGTACTACCGGCTGGTCCAGTTGCACACCAACGTCTCCAGCATCGTGGGCGTGGAGGGGTAAGCCATGTCCTTTCTCGATCCGGCCGCCATACGCCTCGAACGGCGCGACGACCAGCCGCCTACGCTGTCTATCGCGGGCGACCTGTTCTTCAACGTCAGAATCCGCCAGGCCTTTCCGCTGTCCTTCGAAAGCCGGTACATCACTTTCTTTGATCAGGAAGACGAATACCTGGGGATCGTGGCCGACCCGGAAGCCTGCGACGAGGATACCAGTCGTATTATCCGTGATGAGATCGAATGGCGCTATTTCCGGCCGAGGATAGAGCGGGTCCTGGAAATGGAAGGCCGGGGTGGCACGTCCCTGTTCTCGGTGGAGACGGACCGGGGCGCGGTAAAGATCCCGATGCGGGACCTCAGGGAAGGCATGATGGAATTGTCGCCCGGCCGTATCCTGATCACGGACGAGCACGGCAACCGGTACGAGATCCCCGACCTCGACCGGCTGGACCGGCGCAGCCGCCGCCTGATCCGCCGCCTGATCTGACGGCTTAACCCATCAGCATCGGTGCGATCTTCGCATAAGCCGTCTTGAACCCGAGCACGGCCAGGTAGATCCCAACGCCCAGCAAGACCATCAGAATCGTGCCGATCGCGACCAGGAGCGGTTTGCTGCTGGCGAACCGTAGCTTGAGCCGTTCCACCTTGGCGTAGATATCGGGGTACTTCTGTTCCAGCCGGGACAGTATGCGCCTGGCGAAGGCGTTGCGCGTGGACAGGATCGTCAGCCCGATGACGATGAACAGCACGCCTTGCAACAGGGGCAGGAGGAGGCCCAGGACCCCGAGGACGAGAAAGGTCCATCCGAGTACGGACTGGGCCATGCGAAAGAGTAGTTTCTGTTCTATCTGCTTGAATCCAATCTCTTGACGGTATATCCAGTCAGTTAACGGTACGCCCAGTCGCAGCAAGATCAGTCAAGAAAAGCGAGGGCCTCCCGCATTTCTTCCAGGTCCTTGGCGTCGCCTTGCCGTTCCGCAACGACGATACCCCGTTCATAACATCTGCGGGCTTCATCTTCACGGTCCAGCTGTTCGTAAACCCGTCCGGCCTGGTGATAGCCCGCCGTATAGTCCGGCGACGCTTCCATGAGCCGTTCCAGGATCCCCGACGCTTCTTCGAGCCGGTTCGAACTCACGTACTCCAGCGCGATCGCATACTGAATAAAGGGATCGCCGGGATCCTTCCGGGCGAGCAGTTCAAGCTGTTCGAGCCGTTCATTCATGCCGCACATCCTGAATTAGCGCATCCTAAATCAGCGAACGGGACTGGCATCCGTCCACGTTGACACAGGCGCCCGTTACCCAGCTCGCCCGATCGGATGACAGGAAAACCACCACGTCCGCGATCTCTTCGGGCTTGCCGAAGCGTCCGGCCGGGAGTTCCTGTTCCACGAACTTGCCAATGCCCTCGGGGTCCGCGTCCAGCCGTTTCTGCCAGTTTCCCCCGGGGAATATGACCGAGCCCGGCGCCACCGTGTTCACGCGGATCCCTGTATTGGCCACTTCCTTGGCAAGCGTCTTTCCCATGGAGATCTCTGCGGCCTTGGTAGCGTTGTAGGTGGCGGGCCCGCCTGCTTCGCGGCCGAAGATCGAGGATATGGTGATGATCGATCCGCGCTCGCGGGCACGCATCGACGGGAGCACCGCCCGCGTCGCCCGTACGGCGGCGAACATGTTCAGGTTGAACACGTACAGCCATTCGTCATCGGAAACATCGTCGAAAGGGTTCCAGACGCTGCCACCCACGTTGTTGACCAGTATATCGATGCGTCCCCATCGGTCCAGGGTGGCTTTCACGATCCGGTCGATTCCCTCGGCCGTGGTCAGGTCCCCTGCCGTCGCCAACGTTTCGACGCCCTTTTGCGAGACTTCCCGTTCGGTCTCAAGCAGCCGCTCTTCCCCCCTGGCACTCAGGCTGACGTGGCATCCCTCGTCCGC
>JAPOOT010000124.1 GCA_026713285.1 Gemmatimonadota bacterium
ACTCCCGAGCAGATGGGGCAGCACTGGCTGCGTATACACATGCTCCACCGGAAGCATGAACTGCATGAAAGGTACCTGCTGCAACCCCGGATTCTCGATGTGCTAGAAGCCCTGATCGGTCCCGATGTGTCGGCGCTCCAGACCATGTTGTTTCTCAAGCCGCCGGGACGTGAGGGCCAGGGTTACCACCAGGACGCCTACTATATCCCCACCTATCCCGATACGCTGATCGGTGCATGGCTGGCCGTGGATCCGGCGGATGAAGAGAATGGCTGCATGAAGGTCATACCGGGATCACACCATGAACCAATCTATCCGGACGAAAACAAGCTGGGCCAAAACCATACCGACGGATCCATCGAGGATCTTGCCGTGATCGCGGGCGCCAGCGCGACGGATGAATCCGTGAACGGACTGACGCCTGTCGCGGCAAAATACGGTGGCCGCGAGGTGGCTGCCCGCATGGCCCCGGGCGACGTCCTGTTCTTCGACAGCCATCTCCTGCACCGGTCGCACGCCAACCGGACGCAGACGCGGTTCCGCAGGGCCTTTGTAAGCCACTATTGCAACGCGAGGTCGCTGGTGCCGTGGAACCACGGCGCCGAATTCGAGGGGACGACCGCGAACAATCTCCATATCCTCGCCCGGGGAAACACGCACCTTGACTACGCGTTGCCGAAGTTCGGCACCCCGTGCGACGCGCTCAATCCCAGGGAGACGGCCCGGGGCGTCCGCCCGGCGCGCATGATGGGCGGCATGCCTGCTTCGACCGTAAAGGGTGTTATGGTAACACGCTGATCACTGGCAGGCCGGGGCCTGTGATGGCTTTTGATGTAACCGGTGACCGAAAAGATCGTTTCAACGCGGTCGGAATGCCGCATGGCCTAAGCCCCGAAGAGATTCCGCGCCTTGTGAATGGCGGCGATCATGACATCGATCTCTTCGGAGGTGTTGTAGAAGTAGACACTTGCGCGCGCCGTAGCGCCATAGGGCGTGCCGAGTCGCCGCATCAGCGGTTGCGCGCAGTGATGCCCCGCGCGGATGGCGCCCCCCTGCCGGTCCAGCACGGTGGACAGATCGCTGGGATGCATGTCTTCCAGGTTGAAAGAAACGGCGCCTCCTCTGCCCGGCGCGTGGCCGTAGACGGTCAGACCGTCAATTTCCTCGAGCCGTCCGACCATGTAGTCCGTCAGCGCTCTTTCATGGGTATGTATCTGCTCCATGCCGACGGCGTCGAGGTAATCCACCACGTCTCCGAACACGATGGCATGGGCGATATTCGGGGTGCCTGCTTCGAATTTCTCCGGTATGTCCGCACAGGTAAACCCCTCGAGGCGGACTTCGTCGATCATCGATCCCCCGCCCATATACGGATCCATGGCTTCCAGCAGTTCCTCACGCCCGTAGAGTCCGCCGATACCGGTCGGTCCGCACATCTTGTGGCCGGAGAAGGCAAAGAAGTCGCAACCCAGACGCTGTACGTCCACCGGCATGTGAGGAACGCTTTGCGCGGCGTCTAAGAAAACCAGCGCGCCGGCCTGGCGGGCCCGCGCTACGATTTCGTCGATGGGGTTGACGGTACCGAGCACGTTCGACATGTGCGCGAGGGCGACGATGCGCGTCTTCTCCGATATCAGCCGTTCCGCCTGGTCCATGTCGAGGGACCCGTCGTCTCGAATGTCGAAATACCGGATGACAGCGCCGGTTTCCTTCGCGAGCATCTGCCAGGGCACGATATTGCTATGGTGCTCCATGACGGACAGCACGATTTCGTCCCCTGCCCGGACGTTCTTCCGGCCCCAGGCAGTGGCGACCAGGTTTATGCCTTCGGTGGTGTTGCGGACGAAGACCAGGTTCCTGGCCGGTGCGTTGATGAATCGAGCCACCCGCTCCCGGGCGCCTTCGTAGGCATTGGTCGCTTCCTCGCTGAGCGTGTGGAGGCCGCGGTGAACGTTGGCGTTGAGCCGGGTATAGTAATCGTCGAGGGCGTCGAGCACGGCCCGGGGTTTCTGCGACGTCGCGCTGTTGTCCAGGTAGACCAGCGGTTTCCCGTGTATCCTGCGGTCCAGAATTGGAAAATCACCGCGGTAGCGCAGGGCGTGTTCGTCCGACCGGCGTACCGCCTCATCCAGTGCTCGTGGCGTCTCAACCAGCGTTTCCGACATAGATCCCTTACCAGTTGGTATTCAGTAGTCGATTGGGATTTCAGTAGTCGATGCCAAGTTCTAGCTTGGCGTCTTCGGTCATCATGTCGATATGCCAGGTCGGTTCCCAGACGATCTCGATCAGCGCGTCCGAGACCTGTTCCAGGTCCTTCACCTTGGTCTCCACCTCGGCGGGGAGCGACTGGGCCGCCGGACAGTTCGGCGATGTGAGCGTCATCTTGATGTTCGTCATGCCGTCCTGTTGCACGTCGATCTCGTAGATCAGTCCCATTTCGTAGATGTTGACCGGAATCTCGGGATCGTAACACGACTTCAATACGTCCACGATCTGCTCTTTTACGGCATCCGTATCCATCCTTAAACTCCTGTAAGCGTGAATGCGCCGGTTATCTTCCCGCCTTGTCCCTGGCCATCGAAAGATCCCGGATCGTGGTTTCGAAAAGCGTATCCAGCGAGGACCTGACCGCGTCGATCCCGAGACGCCGAATCAGGTCCGCCGCAAACCCGTAGGTGAGTAGATTGCATGCGCTGTCGTGTGACAGACCGCGGGTTCGCAGGTAGAAAATCTGGTCTTCGTCGAGCTGGCCCACGGTGGCGCCATGGGTGCATTTCACCTGGTCCGCATAGATTTCGAGCTGCGGCTTGGTGTGTATCATCGCATCGGGCGACAGCATCAGGTTCTTGTTCAGTTGCTTGGCATCCGTTTCCTGGGCGTCCTGGTGGACGAACACTTTGCCGTTGAATACCCCGCGCGACCGGCCTTCAAGGATGCCCTTGTAAACCTCGTAGCTATCGCAGTTGGGTACGGCATGATCGATCGCGGTGTGGTTGTCCACATGCTGATTTCCCGTAACCAGGAACAGTCCGTTCATGCGAACCACCGCGTGCTCTCCGTCGAGTCGGGCATTGGTGTCGTTGCGGGTCAGTGCGCCGCCCATGCTCATGTTGAAGGTTGAGATCCGGCCGTTCCCTTCCAGGTGCAGTTGTGTGGTGGAAAGGTGCGCGGCTCCGGCGCCTTCCCGGTTGATCCGGTAGTGATCCACGTTGCCGTCCCGGCCCACGGCGATTTCAGTCACCGCGTTGGTCAGGTAAGCCTGTTCGGTGAGCCCGGTATAGCTTTCGACCACCTTGAGGCTCGCGCCGTCGCCCGCCGCGATGAGCGTACGCGGCTGCGTGGCCAATGGCGTTTCGTGGCCGGCGGTGACGTAGTGGACGTGCACGGGCGTTTCGAGGTGCCCGCCACGGGGTACATATACGAACAGCCCATTCTCGAAGAGCGCCGAGTTCAGGGCCGTCAGGCCGGTTCGTTCAAACTCGGCATGCCGTGCAAGGTGAGGACGTATCAACTCCGGGTGTTCGACCAGCGCTTCGGCAAGGGTGCTCACCACGGCGCCGCCGGGCAGGCCGTCTACACGCGACAACGCGGGCGAGAACACGCCGTTCACAAAAACCAGTCGGTGCCAGTCGTCCTGACCGAATTCGTAAGGCGCAAGAGCGGCCTCATCGAGTCGAGCTTCTACCGGCTCTGTGAGATAGGATGTTTCCGCGATGCCGCGGAGATCGGTGTATACCCAGTCTTCCCTGAGCGGGAAGGCAATCTCACGTGCGACCGGCATCCCCAGTTCCCTGAAGCGCGCCATGGCATCCGAGCGAATCCGGTGCAGCCACAACGGCGCGTCCTGGGACCGGACACGGTCGAAGGCTTCATAAAACGTGGTGTAACGAGCCGTCTCTGCCTGTAACATTGCTTCTGTCATTTCGTGTTCCCGTTCTCCCTGTGACCGCTTAACCGGCTGCTTCCACTTCCTCCCGAATCCACTCGTAACCTCGTTCTTCCAGCTGGAGGGCGAGGTCCTTTTCGCCAGACTTGACGATCCGGCCCTCGTACATGACGTGCACGTAGTCCGGCACCACGTAATCCAGCAGTCGCTGGTAGTGGGTAATGACGATCATCGCATTGTCGGCTGATCGCTGCTGGTTGATCCCGCGCGCCACGATCCGCATGGCATCGATGTCCAGGCCGGAATCGGTCTCGTCCAGAATGGACAGGGTCGGCTCGAGTACGGCCATGTGGAAGATCTCGTTGCGTTTCTTCTCGCCCCCGGAGAAGTCCTCGTTCACCGGCCGCCTCGCCAGCTCGGGGTCCATGTCGACCTGCTTCATCTTTTCATTCATCAACCGGCGGAACGCACCGGCGCTCATCTCCGACTCGCCCCGGTACTTCAGGCGCTCGTTCAGCGCGGCCCGCAGGAAGTAGGCATTGCTTACACCGGGAATCTCGACGGGATACTGAAAGGCCAGAAACATGCCTTCGTTCGCCCGTTCCTCGGGTGTCAACTCGAAGAGGTCCTTGCCATGGAACCGTACCGTGCCACCGGTCTCCGCGTATTCCTCGTGGCCGGCCAGGATTTTGCCCAGGGTACTTTTGCCGGACCCGTTGGGACCCATGATCGCGTGCACCTCGCCCCGGTCGACCGTCAGGTCGATCCCGTTTATGATGTCCAGGTCCTTGATGCCGCCGCGCAGATTACTGATTTCAAGTAATGCCATGTTACGTTCCGTCTCCCGTTTATATATTGAACAGATTCCCGACTGCCGTCCGCTCCGTCAGCCTACGCTGCCTTCCAGGCTGATCCCCAGCAGCTTCTTCGCCTCCACGGCGAATTCCATGGGCAGTTCCTGAAACACTTCCTTGCAGAACCCGTTGATGATCATGGAAATGGCGTCTTCAGTGGATATGCCCCGGGTCTTGCAGTAGAATAACTGGTCTTCGCTGATCCGCGCCGTAGACGCTTCGTGTTCCACGCTCGCGGTGTTATTGCCCACGTCGATATAGGGGAAAGTGTGGGCGCCGCAGCGGTCGCCGATGAGCATCGAATCGCACTGGGTATAGTTCTTGGCTCCATCGGCCTTCTTCAGCACCTGGATCCGGCCCCGGTAGACGTTCTGGCCGTTTCCGGCGGATATCCCTTTCGATACCACCGTGCTGCGCGTGTCCTTTCCCACGTGGATCATCTTGGTTCCCGTATCGGCCACCTGCTTGTTGCGGGTCAGCGCCACGGAATAGAACTCGCCGATCGAATGGTCGCCCTGCAGGATCACGCTGGGGTACTTCCAGGTGATGGCGGAACCCGTTTCCACCTGCGTCCAGGAGATCTTGGCGTTGTCCCCCTTGCAGATTCCGCGCTTGGTCACGAAGTTGTATACGCCGCCCTTTCCCTCTTCATTGCCGGGATACCAGTTCTGTACCGTGGAGTACTTGATCTGGGCGTCCTTCAGCGCAACCAGTTCCACGACGGCCGCGTGCAGCTGGTTCTCGTCGCGCATCGGCGCGGTACAACCCTCGAGGTAGCTGACGTAGGAGCCCTCGTCGGCAATGATCAGCGTGCGCTCGAATTGTCCCGTTCCGGCCGTGTTGATCCGGAAATAGGTGGACAGTTCCATGGGGCACCGGACGCCGGGAGGAATGTAGCAGAAGGAACCGTCGCTGAAGACGGCCGAGTTCAGCGACGCGAAGTAGTTGTCCCGGTAGGGCACCACGGTACCCAGGTACTTCTCCACCAGGTCGGGATGTTCCTGCGCCGCTTCCGAGAAGGAGCAGAAGATGATGCCCAGTTCGGCCAGCTTGTCCTTGAAGGTCGTGTGGACCGACACGCTGTCGAAAACCGCGTCCACGGCCACGCCCGCGAGCATTTTCTGCTCCTCCAGCGGGATACCGAGCTTGTTGTAGGTTTCCAGCAGCTCGGGATCCACCTCGTCGAGGCTGTTGAATTCCGGGGTGTTCTTCGGCGCGGCGTAATAGACGATGTCCTGGTAATCGACCGGCGGATAGGCCATGTACTGCCAGTTGGGCTCTTTCATCTTGAGCCAGTGGCGGTACGCCTTCAGACGCCATTCCAGCAGGAACTCGGGCTCGTTCTTCTTGGCGGATATGAACCGGATGATATCCTCGTTGAGTCCCGGCGGCGCCGTTTCCATCTCGATATCGGTAACCCAGCCTTCTTTGTATTCCTGATGGGCCAGGGTCTCAATGGCTTCCATTTTCTCTCCTTGAAACGAATGTACCCCGCCGCGCTAGCGGCCTATCTTGATCGTACTGCCCATCGCCTGGTCCCGCGTGGTATCCTGGGAGACCTGCTCCACCACCTCGAGTACCTTGAATTCCGACTGCAGCAGGTCCGACAGGGATATGTGATCGAGCACACCGGACAGGTACCGGGCCAGCACCGTCCAGACGGGACGGATGGCGCATGCGTTCAGGTGCGCGCACGCATCGAGGTGACCGGAGAAATGTTCGCACATGTGGCTGTCCGGACTGGTGAGCACGACCCCGTCCTCAGAACTCAGTGCGCGCATGACTTCGCCCAGCGAAATGGCGTGCGGTTCCCGCGCCAGCGCATAGCCGCCCCGGATACCCCGCACGCTTCGGACCAGCTCCGCCCGCCTGAGGATCATCAGCAGTTTTGAAACGTAGTCCAGGGAAATGCCTTCCGATTCTGCGATTTGACGGCCCGTGACCGGGTCGCGGGAATGATGGCGCGTAAGCTGTAGAATACAGCGCAGACCGTATTCTTCCTGGGCGGTCACTTTCATGCCGGCGTCTCCTTGTCAACCCTGCTCAATCCGAATTGCCTATGTGAATATAGCAAACCGGACTTTTATGTCAAGTATTAAAATAGACATACCCGTACCGGTATGCGCCACGCGGCGCGCAGCGTTCCAGTAGCGCCGTTCCAGTACATTTGCACCTTGATTCCAGGGTCACGTATTAAGACGAGGCATCGTGTGGAGATGGATTATGGAGATCCAATATGTGTCCTCCTCTCGATACCTATTGCGATTCTACTCCGCATAATGATCGTTATCGACACCCTCCCTGGTCGGCGCGATCAGCACATCCCGAAAAACCAGAGCAGCACCAAGATCACGGCTCCGGACATTTCCGCGACAAGGCAGCCCAATCCCGCTTTGTTTTGCCCGTCGGCATTATTCGATTTCATACTGTGCATACCTCACGATATTGGCACCATGGCTACCTGTCGTCGGGATCCAGCAAGGACTCCATCGCTTCTACCACGGTTTCCAGTCGCTTGATGTCCCACGTTTCCTCCCGCAACGAAGAACGCGAGGTCGGCGATCTTGGCGGCAAGCAGTATCAGATTTAA
>JAPOOT010000159.1 GCA_026713285.1 Gemmatimonadota bacterium
ATCCTGCGTCCCGTCACAGGACTCCGTCACTACCGGCAGCCGCAGAACCAGCGCGGAAACTTCCACTATCCGCACGCTCGCGTCCTCCTTGCACACGCCATTCCGTTACGTGGAATTACGTCGGTTAATGTGTGAAACGCCCCGGAGAGTGTCAAGGGGAGATGACCGCAGAATCGGGGGTGAAACACGGACCCACCGGCACCCCGCCGGGGCATGCGGTTTCCACTGGCCGGATCGGCGTCGGGGCAAGGTCCGGACCCGGCAAATAACCCTTGACACCCCGTCGCGTCCGCTTGCACTATTGAAGCTGGACCGCCGGTAACCCCGCCCGTTTCACGAACCGGCGGAGTCGCCCCGCTATCACCGCCGCGGCGCACTAGAAAACCTGATCCTATGATACGATACATCATATACCGCATCGCGGGCTTGATCGGCGTGCTGTTTCTGGTCACGATCATCACCTTCAGTCTGATGCATGCGGTTCCGGGCGGCCCTTTCGACGAGGAGAAGATGCCCCTGTCGGCCGAGGCCAAGGCGAATATACTGCGCAAGTACGGTCTGGACCGGCCCCTGTACGAGCAGTACGGGCGGTACATGTGGAACGCGCTGCAATTCGATTTCGGCATCCCCTTTCAAAGTCCGGGCGAGACGGTGACGGACCTGATCGCGCGGACCTGGCCCATCAGCATGCAACTGGGCGGCATGGGTCTCGCCGTGGCCTTCTCCTTCGGCATCCTCCTGGGCGTCCTTTCCGCGATACGACAGAACACCTGGATGGACTATGGGACCACTATGCTCGCGACGCTTGGGATCACTGTGCCCAGTTTCGCCATTTCCATATTGTTCATCGTCATCTTCGCGACCATCTGGAGGATCCTGCCCACGGGCGGATGGGGCGGACCCGAAACCTGGATCATGCCGGTTATCGTCTATGCCCTGGGGCCCATGGCCATCATCGCCCGTTATACCCGATCGAGCGTGCTCGAGAACCTGCGGATGGATTACGTGCGCACGGCGCGCGCCAAGGGCCTTAAAGAGCGCAGCGTCCTGTTTATTCACGTGCTGAAGAACTCCCTGATCCCGCTGCTGACCATCATGGGTCCGATGCTGCCCGGCGTCATGACCGGGTCGCTGTTCGTCGAAGGCATATTCCGCATACCGGGCCTCGGACAGTTCTTCGTCACCAGCATCTTCGAACGGGACTATCCCATGATCATGGCGCTGACGCTGCTCGTCGCGGTGCTGATCGGTATCGTCTACCTGATTACGGACATCCTCTATGCCCTCGTGGATCCCAGGGTCAGCTACGTACGCGGGAGCAAGTAATGGAAAACGGTTCATCGCGTTCGAGACGGACGTTCAAAGACTACCTGGGCATCACGGCCAGAGGATTCTGCATGGGTGTCGCCGACGTCGTCCCCGGAGTGTCCGGGGGAACGATGGCCTTCATCCTGGGGGTTTACGAAGAGCTGCTCGACGCCGTGCACGCGGTCAACGCGAGGTTCCTTCGTTCGCTTGTTTCCTTTCGGTTCGCGGAGGCCCTCGACAGATTCCCATACCGGTTCGTGATCGCCCTCGTCACCGGTATCATGGTGGCCATATTCAGCCTGGCCCGGTTTTTCGCGTGGGCACTCGCGAATCATCCCGTATACGTGTGGGCGTTTTTCTTCGGACTGGTGCTCGCTTCGATCTTCACCGTACGCACGAAGGTGACCACCTGGACCGCGACGGAAGCGCTCGCGGTGCTGCTGGCGGCGGCCGCAGCCTTCGTACTGGTGGGCGCCGTCCCCGTCGAGACCCCCACGGCCGCATGGTTCGTGTTCCTGAGCGGGACCATCGCGATCTGCGCGATGATCCTGCCCGGCATCTCCGGTTCGTTCATCCTGGTCATTATGGGGAAATACGAGTACATGCTTCATGCCGTGGTCGAGCGGGATTTCCTGCCCATCATCATATTCGGTTGCGGGGGTATCCTGGGACTGATCTTTTTCGCGCGGGTGCTCAGATGGCTGTTGCGCCGCTACCATGACTTGACCGTTGCGGCCCTCATCGGCCTCATGGCCGGTTCATTGCGGAAGATCTGGCCTTGGAAGGAGACGGTGGAGACGTTCACGGACCGCCAGGGCGCGGTGAAACCCCTCATACAGCAGAACGTCCTTCCCGCTTCGGTATCGGAAGAAGTCCTGCTGGCCGTGGCCCTGGGCATCACCGGCTGCGCGATCGTACTGCTCATCGAGCGTCTCGCTGCAAGGCGCTCCACGGAGAAAACGGAAGACTAGCAATCGGAAAACCAGCACTATGACGGAAATCACGCAATCCACAGGCGGCCTTTGGCGCGACGCCCTGCGACGCTACATGAAGAACAAGCTGTCCGTCGTGGCGGCGGTCATCATCATCGTCATCTCGTTCATGGCCGTCTTCGCGCCGTGGGTCTCGCCGTACCATTATTCCGAGGCCAATTTCGACGCGGCGTGGCAGTTCCCGTCCTGGACCCACCCCATGGGTACGGACAGCATCGGCCGGGATTACTTCAGCCGGATCGTGTACGGCGCCCGGATCTCGCTCATCGTGGGATTCGTCGCACAGATGATCTCCCTGCTGATCGGGGTGCCGCTCGGGGCCATCGCCGGGTTCAAGGGGGGCAAAGCCGATTTCATCGTCATGCGCCTGGTGGACGTCATGTCGGTCTTTCCCAGCCTGCTGTTCGCCATCCTGATCATGGCCTGGCTGGGAAGCGGCTTGAGCAACGTGCTGTTCGCCATCGGCGTGACCGGCTGGGTGGGCGTATGCCGCCTGGTCCGCGCGCAGTTCCTGTCGCTTAGGGCGTCCGACTTCGTCAGGGCCGCCCGGTCCATGGGCGCTTCCAACGTGCACACCATAGTGCGCCACATGCTGCCGAACGCACTCAGCCCCATCATCGTCGGCCTGGCCATGGGCATACCCCAGGCCATCTTCGCCGAGGCGGGACTGAGTTTCCTCGGCCTGGGCATCAATCCGCCCACACCGAGTTGGGGACAGATGGTCAGCAGCCACCTGCCCAATGTGATCTACTACTGGCATCTCGCCCTCTTCCCGGTTTTCATGATCGCCCTGGTCATGCTCGGTTTTTCGCTCATCGGCGACGGCCTCCGCGACGCCCTCGACCCGAGAATGAACGAGTAGGGAATCCCGATCCATGGCAGGTGCGTCATGCGAAAACATACCGGCATATCGATTCTACGTCCTTCGATTTGCTTCTTCCTCGTCGCGGGGATTATCTGGTCGGCCTACGGCCTGATCGATCCCCTCCTCCCCGACAACGGTCCGCGTTACGTCAATTCCATCGGGGTGCCGTTGCCCGCTGACGCCCTGCCTCCCGGTCGGCAGGTCCTGTACAAATTCTCCGAATCCCGGCCCTACAACGAGTGGTTCCGCACGGTTTACAAGGGTGCGGAAGGAAAATACATCATCGCCGAACCGTTGACGCGCACGAACCGGAATTTCGTGTTGCGGGGCGGCGCCGCGGAACGGTGGGAGATGTCCGATGACGGACTGGTGTGGACCTTCCATCTGCGGCCGGGACAGCAATGGAGCGACGGCCGTCCGCTGACGGCTCACGACTACGTCTTTTCCCTGCGCCGTGGCGCCGATCCCGAAAACGCCTACGACTTCGGGTGGTACTACCAGCCGATCCGGAACTGGCAGGCCGTCGTCGCCCGGAAAGTGCCCGTGGACTCGCTCGGCGTGTGGGCGTCTGACGAACTCACGCTGCATGTCGCCACCGAGGAACCCACGCCCCACATGCCCCTGCTGCTGACCTATTCCTGGGTTTCCCCCGAGCACGCGGTCAAGAAGCACGGTGACACCTGGTCCACCCGACCCGAGACCTGCATTTCCTCGGGACCTTTCGTCATGACGGAATGGACCAAGGGCGAACGGATGATCTACGAGGCCAATCCCATGTACCGCGGGGCCGACAAACCCTACCTGGAAAAACTGGTCTACAGGATGTTCAATCTGACTACGCCGCCCCCGCGGCTGCCGGCGTACGAGGCCGGCGAAATCGACCTTACCGACGTGGAGAACCAGGCGGAGCTGGCCCGATTGCTTTCCGATGACAATCTGAGCGACCAGGTGCATACCTGGCCCAATTTCTGGACCCACTATCTGTTCTTCGACGTCACGAAACCACCGTTCAATGACCGGAGAGTACGCCTGGCCATCAGTCTCGCCATCGATCGGGCCGCGATCTGCAATTCCGCGCTCAGGGGCTTCGCCATACCCGGCTACGCCATGCTGCCCCCGGGTTTTCCGGCCTATTCGGACGGGATATACGCAGAGGACCAGGGGTACGACCCGGCGCGCGCCCGGGAACTGCTCGCGGAGGCCGGTTATCCGGCCGGACGCGGGCTTCCTGAACTGGACATGTGGCTTCGCAACGAGATTGCCATGCATCGCGACGCGGCAGAGGGATTGCAGGCGATGCTGAATCGCAACCTCAATATGGAGGTCGAAGTGCGCAACGTGGAGAACAAGGTCTTCATGGACGGCCTGAACAACCATACGCTAGCCTTCGGCCTGGTGCCCTACGAGTTCGATTTCGTGGATCCGAGCAACCTCCTCGGGCTCTGGCGGTCCAACGGCCGGCACAATTGGAACAACGCCGCCTTCGATGGCCTGATGACCGCGGCCGACGCCGAGGTCAGGGACCCTGATCGACGCATTGCCCTGTACAGGGAAGCGGAACGGCTCCTGGTGGAGGATGTGGCCGGCGTGTTTCTGTGGCACAGGCAGCGTGCGCAGGTATGGAAACCCTACCTGAAAGGCTCGGCGCTGGAGCCGAACGCGTCGGGATTCAGAACGTGGCGGGGCGACCAGGTGATGAGTTCTTCCATCACGATGTACATCGCAGGGGACGAACCGGAATCGGCCATCCCCGGGCGGTAGGACGCGTGCGGAGGCTACGGAGCAAGGGCATACGGCGAACCGCGGCGGGGAGAGGTTTCAGGAGGCGGTCATGATACTCAAGCAATACTACCTGGGATGCCTGGCCCACGCGTCCTATTTCCTGGGGGACGAACCGTCGGGCGTCGCGGCGGTCGTGGATCCCCAGCGCGACATCGGCCAGTATATCGATGAGGCCGAAGCCCGGAACATGACGATCGGCCATGTCTTCCTTACCCACTTCCACGCGGACTTCGCCGCTGGCCACATCGAACTCAGGGACCGTACGGGCGCCGAAATCCATCTGGGCGCGCGGGCCGAGGCGGACTACGCCTTCGCGCCCATGCGGGACGGCGTAGGCATGAACCTCGGTGCGGTCCGGCTCGAATTCCTGGAAACGCCCGGACATTCTCCCGAATCCGTCTGCATCCTGGTCTTCGATCCCGGCGTGAAGACCGCGCCCTACGCCGCGCTGACCGGGGACACCCTGTTCATCGGCGACGTGGGCCGTCCGGATCTGAGAGCCGCGCTCGGATGGAAGGCTTCCGATCTCGCCAACCTGCTCTTCGAATCCCTTCACGGGAAGCTGCTTCCGGCCACCGTCGACGATACGCTCGTCTATCCCGCCCACGGCGCCGGTTCGCTGTGCGGGAAGAACCTGAGTACGGATACGGTTTCCACCATGGGCGATCAGAAGAAATACAACTACGCCCTGCAGCCGATGGACCGGGATACCTTTACCCGCCTGATCACGACAGACCAGCCGGAGGCGCCGTCGTACTTTACTTACGACGCCGCGTTCAACGCACAGGAACACGATACGCTGGACCATCTGCTTAAAAAGAGCCTGAATCCCCTTTCACTGGACGATGTGCTGCGCAAGGCGGGAGACGGTGCGCAGGTGCTCGACACGCGCGACGCCGCGGATTACGAGGGCGCGCACCTGGGGGGCAGCATCAACATCGGGCTCGGGGGACAGTACGCCAGCTGGGCGGGTACCCTGCTCAGGCGGGACAAACCGATCGTCCTGGTCACGGAAACAGGCGCCGAGGAGGAATCCGCCCTGCGGCTGGGCCGCATCGGATTCGACCACATCGCGGGATATCTCGAGGGTGGCATGCACGCGCTGGAGGAACGTCCCGAACTGTTGAGCCGGACCGAGCGCATTACCGCGGCGGCGCTTAGAGACAGGCTGGGATTGGAATGCCGGCCCGTGGTGATCGATATCCGCTCCGGGCAGGAGCGCGAGGACAAGTCCATCCCGGGCAGTCTGCACGTGCCCCTGAATCACCTCGAAGAGCGCCTGGCCGAGATCCCCACCGACACCACGGTGGTCGTCCAGTGCGCCGGCGGCTATCGTTCCGCCATGGCGGCCAGCATTCTGAAGCGGCACGGTTTCACGGACGTGATGGACCTGGTCGGGGGACTGGCGGCCTGGGAAGCCGTCCCGCGGAAAGCCGCGGACTGACCCGTGCGATAGACCCGTCCCGCTTTAACCCGGCGTCAAGGTTTCCCGGTAACGGGCCGAAGCCTGTTAGGAGGCATAGCTAAGCCTGTCGGCCCGCCTCACGAAGCCTGTCGGGCCGGCCTCACTTAGCCTGTCGGCCTGCCTCACTTGTACATGGGCACGTTGAATTCCATGAGATCCCGCGCGACCCGCGCGGCGGGGAAGATCTTGCGCGCCTCGGCGGCCAGCGGTCCGTCCTGCATGTAGCGGGAACTGATATGGGTCAGCACGAGTGTGCCGACCTTTGCGCGCCGGGCGATACGGGCCGCCTGCACGACCGTCGAGTGGTGCTTCTGGCGGGCCTGCGCCCGCAGTTCGTCGCTGAACATGCCGTCGTGGATCAGCACGTCCGCCCCGAGGGCCAGCGAGACCACCTGGTCGCACGGCCGGGTATCTGTGGCATACACGATCTTCCGTCCCCGCCGCGTGGGACCCAGTACCTGTCCGGGCTCGATCAGACGTCCATCCCCCAGTTTAACAGTCTCGCCTGCTTGCAGCCGTCCATAGAACGGTCCGGGGGGGACGCCCAGTCGCCTCGCTTCCTCGACCCGAAACTGGCCAGGGCGCTCCTTTTCCTGCAAGGCGAAGGCCAGTGTAAAGCAACTGTGATCCGCGGGCACGGCGTCGACGTAAATGGTGTCGTCCTCCGATACCGTTCCGCCCCTGTGCTCCGTGACGATCACGGGAAAGGGGCACTGGTAGCCCAGGAAGCGTTGGTTGCCTTCTACGAAGTCAGAGATGCCCGGCGGTCCATCGATGTAGAGCGCCCGTTCCCGAGGTATCTGGCCCATCGTCATCAACAGGCCGGGCAGGCCCATGACATGGTCGCCGTGGAGGTGGGAAATATAGATCCGCTCGATCTTGCTCAGGGGCAGCTTTGCACGGACCATCTGCGTCTGGGTACCCTCGCCGCAGTCGAAAAGGAACACGCGTCCGTCGCACTGTACGGCGACGGAGGGCAGGTTTCGCTTCAGGGTTGGAATGGCGCCTCCGGAACCCAGGATAACGATATTCATGATCATGGTGGTTAGATGGATACCTGTTTTGGGGAGCGCTTTATTCCTGTCGCGCCCTGCAGATCGCGTCGGCCATGCGGACCACCCGTCGCATTTCCAGGACGTCGTGGACCCGGATGATACTGGCGCCGTTGGCTACGCTCAGCGCGACCGCCGCCGCCGTACCCTCCAACCGGTCGACTTTCTCCGCGTCGAGTACGCTGCCGATGAAGGACTTCCTCGAAGGACCGACCAGGATGGGACAATTCAGTTTTTGAAAGGACGCCAGGGACTGGATCAGGAGCAGATTGTCGCTGAGGCGTTTGCCGAATCCAATGCCCGGATCGATAATGATCCTTGATCTTCGGATTCCGTGCGCCACGGCGTGTTCTATACGCGCGCCCAGCCAATCGACGACTTCGCCGACGGTATCCCGGTAGCCCGGATTCCGTTGCATGTCCGAAGGGTTGCCCGCCGTGTGCATAATCACTACGGGTACTCCGGCGGAGGCAATCGTCCCGACCATTTCAGGATCTGCCGTCATCCCGCTGACGTCGTTTACCATCCGGGCCCCGGCGGAGATGGCCCTGCGGGCTACTTCGGCTTTTCGGGTATCGATGGACACGGGCTGCCCGGTCCGGTCCTTCAGCCGTTCGATGACGGGGACGACCCTGCGCAGTTCCTCCTCCAGTTCGACCGGCTCCGCGCCCGGCCGCGTGGATTCGCCGCCGACGTCAATGATGTCCGCGCCTTCCTCGGCCAATCGCTGGCCGTGCCGCACCGCAGTATACGGGTCCCAGTAGCGACCGCCGTCATAGAAGGAATCCGGCGTCACGTTCAGGACCCCCATGATCCGCGTGCGTTTCGAGCAATCCCACTGGAACCCGTCGCCTTCGACGACCAGTTCGTCAGGCACGGTCAGACTCCCGGGGCGGCCAGAGGAGGATCTTTGAACGGTGCGTGAGCTGGTGTTTCGGCATCATCGGTCTGTGCCTCCTCTTCAATTACGGTTTCATCCCCGGCGTTGTGCCGTGGTATGACTTCACGCTTCACGGTCGAATCCAGCGGTTGCCCTTCGATCACCCTTTCCATCTGGTCCCGGTCCAGCGTTTCATGCTCGAGGAGGGCCTCGGCCATCCGGTGCAGGGCGTCCTCCCGCTTTGAAAGGATGGCTTCCGCGCGCTGCCGGCAGGCATCCATGATTTTCCTTATTTCCTCATCGACCTTCACGGCCGTCCTGTTGCTGTAATCCCGTTTCCGTGTGAGCTCCCGGCCCAGGAACACCTCCCCTTCCGGGTTTCCAAGGGCCAGGGGTCCCAGCTCGCCCATCCCCCAGCCGCAGACCATGTGGCGCGCCAGTTCCGTGGCGCGCTTTAAATCGTCTCCGGCCCCGTTGAACGTGTCGCCGACCCCGATGCGTTCGGCGACCTGTCCGGCCAGCAGGCAGGCGATCTGCCCCCGGCACCAGGCTTCCGAATACAGATACTGGTCCTCCTCGGGAATGGAGTAGGTAGTCCCCAGCGCTTGTCCACGAGGAATGATGGTGACGCTGTGCGGGGAGTCGACCTCCGGGATCAGTGCGGCGGTCACGGCGTGGCCGCTTTCGTGGTACGCGACGGTCCTGCGTTCTTCCTCCGACATGATCAACTGGTGTTCCGAACCCATGACGATGCGGTCCCTGGCACGTTCGAGATCCTTCATGGTGATCTGCTTGTGATCGTTCCTCGCGGCGAGCAGGGCCGCCTCGTTTACGATGTTTTCCAGGTCCGCGCCCGACATGCCCGGCGTAAGCCTGGCCATGGTCTTCAGATCGACGCAGTCCGCCAGGGGCTTGTCCCTGGCCTTGATGTCCAGGATCTGCTCGCGCCCATTGACGTCCGGGCGGTCCACGGTGACGTGCCGGTCGAACCGTCCGGGCCGGAGCAGCGCCGGGTCCAGCACGTCGGGCCGGTTCGTGGCGGCGATCAGGACCACCCCGCTGTTGGGTTCGAAACCGTCCATTTCCACGAGCATCTGGTTCAATGTCTGCTCCCGTTCGTCGTGCCCCCCGCCCAGGCCCGCTCCGCGGTGACGGCCCACGGCGTCAAGTTCGTCTATGAAGATGATGCACGGGGCGTTTTCCTTGGCCTGCTTGAACAGATCCCGCACCCGGGAGGCGCCGACTCCGACGAACATCTCCATGAAATCGGCGCCGCTCATGGTGTAGAACGGTACACCCGCTTCACCGGCGACCGCGCGTGCCAGGAGCGTCTTTCCCGTACCCGGCGGTCCCAGCAGGAGTACGCCTTTCGGCAGACGTGCGCCGAACCGCCTGAACTTATCGGGATGCTTGAGGAATTCCACGACTTCCCGGAGGTCGCGCTTCGCCTCTTCGACGCCGGCCACTTCGCCGAACTTTACGCCCTCCCGCTCGCCGGTGAGCCTGGCCTGGCTCTTGCCCATGGAAAAGAGCCCCTTCTGCCCGCCCTGCATCCGGCGGAAGATGAGGATCCACAGGCCGAGTATGAGGAACAGCGGCAGCCAGGTCAACAGGTGGGTGTACCACGGGGCCGACTTGGGACGGGCGGTAATCGTTACGTTCTGTCGTACCAGTTCGTCGACCAGGTCGGGGTCTTCGAAGGGAATCTCGACTTTGAACCGCGTCTCGAGGGATTCCCGGTTGCCGGCGACCGGGGTACTGACTCCGTTTCTGAATTCGCCGACGATGGTCTTTTCGAGCATCGTCACGCTCAGAACGTTCCCATTGGCCAAGTGGTTCCGGAACGTGGAGTATCCGATTTCCAACCCGTCGGAACGATTCCGGCTGAAGAACTGGACCAGCACCACCGACAGCAGGGCCAGGAGCACCCACATGACGATCGTCCGGGTCCGGCGCGGCGCGTGCTGCCGGTTGCCGCGGCCCTGGCGGGGTACGGCGGACCGCCGGTCCCGCTGCTTCTCGTTTCGCCGTCTGGTCGTCTTCATTCGATCCTGTCCGTCTTGTGTGCCTGACCGTATCGTCGTACGGCTCCGTCCACCAGGCCCGGGTAGTGCGCCGTCTCCATTTCGGAAACCAAGAAATAAGCGTGAGAATATGCAAGGCGTTTCACACCCCGCATACCCCCACGCTCAGGCATCCTGTTCATCGACCACGGCGACGTGCGGCAGGTCCCGGTATCTTTCCCCCCAGTCGAGACCGTACCCTACAACGAAATCGCCCGGTATGTCGAACCCCTTGTAATCAATCGTCACGGGCGCCAGGTAAGCCTCCGGTTTGACCAGCAAGGCGCATACCTTCAGGGACAAGGGTTCCTGCCTGGTCAATGCGTCTGTAAGATAGCCCAGCGTCAGCCCCGTGTCAACGATGTCCTCGACGATCACAGCGTGTCTTCCACGGACATTCAAATCGAACATTTCGGACCGTACGGTACCCGTGGAAACCCGCCCCTTTCCGTAGGATGAAGTGCGTACGAAGTCGATGGAGTGAGGTACCGTGATTTGCCGCATCAGGTCGGCCAGGAAGACCACGCAACCCTTGAGACAGCCTATGAGCACGGGGTTTTTCCCCCTGTAGTCGCCCGACAGTTGCGCCCCGAGGCTTCTTACCTTCTCCGCGATCTGTTCTTCGGTGAGCAGGATCTTCATATTGGATTCCAACCTGGTCCGCCGGCCGGTGCGGTCACTGCGCCATCAGTTCAAGGCGTCCGTCATCGACACCTTGGGCGCCGGCCAGAGTCTTCCGCCTTCAGCCCGAACTATTCGCCACTAGTTCGGCGACCATTACGCGGCGGGTATTCCCGGTAACCAAACCCTCGTTGCTCTGCCGGTGACCGGCTACCCACAACACGCGGTCGCCTCCAGTAA
>JAPOOT010000153.1 GCA_026713285.1 Gemmatimonadota bacterium
ATTTTGTTGCCCCAACCGTTCTTCTCCGCAAGCGCGAGCATCTCTCCCCGGCAAATAACGGACGTAAAGACCATCGTTTCTGGGTCTGAGAGGTTGTACTGCGCATCCGCTTGCATAGCCCACGATGCATCCCGGGTAAATCCGAGCAACAGGTTCGTATCCAGAAGGAAACGTGGCATCAATAGATTATTCAATCGAGTTGGTCCAGGAGTTCCTCGATGGGTTCGTCGCCGGGCCATGCGCCCGCAAGTTTAATAGGGTTGAAAGCCCGGGCTTGCTCCATACGGTCCGTAAAGAGGCTATTCGGTTGTTTAACTTCGGCTGATGGCATTTCTTCGAACAAGCCATCTTCTTCCAGCCAAGTGCTAACACGGCGGGCTTCGATCAGTCGCGCCTGACCGTTAGCCTTGAAATGCACCATCCCCTCGACAGTGATCTGTTTACCCCATAGAGGCCGTAAGGTCTCTGCACTCAATGACTCGGTGCATATCCTTCCCGCTAGGTAAGAATCCTGGTTCACCACTAAACGAAAGCGCCCGTTGCCTTGGTTGATCTCTTCCAGCTTACCGCTTACGATATGAGACTCAGGAGCCGGGATATCATTCAATCGATCTCTAACCCTTGCGCAAGTGCCGTCATCCACGATAAATCGCCCATCCGCCGTATCTGTAGGGACCATTTCATAGCGTACACCAGCTACCCCGGCTGCTTTCTCGAACTTGAGAATAGCCTCGAGAACTGCACGATCGAAATAATCTCCAGCGGGATTGGCCATCTGGGTTTCGTTGATTGAGCGGGTTGCCAAATCCAACGCCGTTTCGTCCTGCTTCGGCTGTCTGCGCTTTAAGTCCGTTTTGGCATAGTGAGCAAAAGCAGTTTCGCCGAGACGAGGCGCATCGATCCCAATTGTTGTGGATCCGGATTTCAACCCGGTTATCGTGAAATCAACGGCTACTTCCAACCAACGGGGTCTTGCTCCCCTGCCGATACCGGTGCCGGTAGCAAGCAAGCGAGTGGTTCTTTCCGCCGTCCCAAGTAGGGCGTCCAGTGCGCGACTGAGGGTCGTCGCTCTGATCTGGCCTTCGTTTTCGTGCAGTCCGTAAATACGGAATTCATAGTGTCGTGTATCCATGGTAATGCATGCTTTCCGTGATTACTCCATCCTGATACCGGCTTCTTGGTCGTCCGTTTCTTCTTGCTTTCTGGGAACGCCTTCTATCAAAGATAAGGTTTGATCGTACCTGAGTCAAACAGACCGCCTAAGTTCCATCCTCTGGCACACCACAGCCGTAATGGTAGCCTCCATCGCCGGTTCATTTCAAAGAACCTGACTGTCGTTACGTAGGAAAACGTCCGGCGATGCCCAGAACAGGCGTTCAAGCCGAACGTTTATTACCCCCATGCGCACCACGCTATACCGACGTCACTTACCATATTTATACGGTACTTCAGCTCCACGGAAAATCGAAGGTCGGCCGGTTCGCGTACCGTTCCATGGTAATCTCGAAACGAGCCCCGGAACCGGGCGCGAGCAGAAGTTTGAGGTAGTCGCCGGCCACTTCCACGGTCCCTCCATTCCCTTCCGTTTCGTCGCGACCGACTGTAACCGATTTCAACGCGTGCTCCCGATAGGCGCCGCCCTGGATGATCACTTCCGCGGGATACACCGGGTTAAGGTTGACCAGGGTCACCGCGGATCGCTCCTCACCGACCGTGTCGACCAGGGCTGCCACGTCCTCCGGCAGTCCCGGCCGTCGTGTCGCGGGATCGAAATACCGGAACATGCAGTGGACCGCCTGGGCCCGCTTCGGCGCGGGACCGCCCATGGTCTGCTGAAAGAGTGCGCCCGGAGTCGCCGGGTTGACGGCATTCGTGTTGTCCGACAGGCGCGTGTCCGGCGTCATCGTATCGTTGCGTACCCAATCCACTTTTTCCCGGACGGACGCCAGGTCGGCGTGCAGCGCCTCCTCGGGATAATTGGGGTTTTCGCCGCTCAGGTAACTAAGCCACGCATCATCCGGGCAGCGCGCCCGGGCCTCCTCCGACATCGACCAGTACCAGGTTTCCATCGCGCCGATATTGTATGGGTTCGGTGTGTAGTTATACCATCCGTCGTCCCCGTACTTGTTGGGGTACACCATCCGGCCGTTATCTTCACGCCCGTTTTCATTGATGAGGTCGATCATCTCGCTCCACGGCGCCGCATAGGAACGGTCCCCGGTCAGCAGCAGCGCATGGCTGAAACCCGACAGGCCGAGTTGGATCGTGTCGCGGTGCACGATCCGGCCGTCCTGGGGCGCGACGGTGGTGAACCCCCATCCGTAGCACCCGCCGTACCACTTGCCGTCGCATGCGCCGCCGATAGTGCCGTCCAGTCCGATATTGGTGGGGATGATCCCGCCATTGGCCCGGGTGCGCTCGACCCAGGCGTCCACGTATTCCAGGATCCATTCCCGGTACTTGTCCTCGCCCGTCAGCGCGTAGGCATTGAAGGCGAGTCCCGTCGCGAGCATGTTGGAGGGATGGTCGCCGATGACGTCGGTATAGTCCTTGAAATGGCCCAGCATTTCCTCGAAGTTGCGCTCGCCGTGGGCCAGGACGAAGCGGCCCTCCTCGATGGGATCGCCCGCCCAGTCGATGGGCTCGGCCTTGCGCAGCATGGGGCCGCGGCTTCCGTTGAACAGGCTGCGGATGATCCGGTGTTCCGGGTCGTAGTTCCGCGCCCCGGGATCCTCGCCCATGTAGAAACCGGCCCACTGCCGCACCCGCCGCTCGAATTCCTCCGCGCCCGGGTCGCAGAGGCCGAGGTCGCCGAAGACCGACATGCTCTCGCCATTGTGGAGCCAGTCGAACATGACGGGGAATTCCTTGTAGTACATCCCGTCCCGGCAAAAGGGCACGTCGACCGTCTTCGCCTCGGTGTACTGGAGGATATGGCCGTCCTGCGCCTGATTGCTCATGTCGAGCAGGTTCTCAGGTCCGCCCATCATATAGAGGATGGGCCATCCGGTCAGGTTCTCGATGGCGTCGTCAGGACCGTCGTCGCCGCCCCAGCGGGGCACGCAGCGCATGTAGCCCCGCTCGTCGAAGTAACGTTCGTAGAAGTATTCGCAGGCCCGGGACTGGGCTTTCATGGACTCCTTCTGCAGGAGGGCCCAGACTGGGGGTGGCATAGGGGTGGTGATGGTCAGGGTGGTCATGGGGCAGACTAATTCAGCTGGCTTGAAAGTCTTTAATATTGGATCTAGCTAATGCTCAATTGCCGTGGTATTCAGGACTGCGTCTGTATGACTTAGTCTCTTATAGACCATACAA
>JAPOOT010000149.1 GCA_026713285.1 Gemmatimonadota bacterium
GGCAAAGTAGGTTTCATATCCGTCATCCAGCACCTTGAGCTGCAGTTCGCGTCCATAGACCCCTCCACCCTGATTGGCCTCGTGGAATGCCGCTTCTATACCCAGGCGCATCGCGTGGCCCAATTCCCGGGCAGGTCCGGTCAGCGCGGCGGACTGGCCAAAAAGGACATGGCCGTCGGAAAACCCGGGGTCCTCGCGGCCTTCCCCCTTTGCTGTTGCCGGTTGCGGCTTATTCATTCCCCTTCCGCCGGCATCTGGCTCGGGGGCATCCTGCCCGCCCTGGCAGGCCATGCCAAGAGTCGCCGTGAGCAACCCTGATATCATCACAAGAGGGGGTATCAAGTGAGAGACCAGACACTGCGCCGGATTCATCTTTGCGTTCTCCTCACCGGCAGGTCGTGGAAGAATAGCACTTGTGTCTTATCCCGCGATAACAACGGTTGTCTGTAGTTCTGTAGTAGTACAAACCTGCGTCTGTAGCACTGTTTGATGCCTGATACGCTACGTGAGTTCGGGCTACGTGAACTTCTATTTGGAGTCATACTTAACGTTTTGCAACATTGATTGAAATGTAAATTAATACACCAAACCATTTTTCCAGTAAAGTATAATCCCTGTCAGCCCAGGCAGGTTGATTTAGCTCCTGGTGATCGAATAGAATTCAAAGTACGCGTTCATCTGGTAGCCGAAAACCCAGCGCGTCGCGCATTTATCCCTCTTCTTTTACAGAACACACGATAAGAATGGGTTGATTCCGAGATCTTAATTCGTAACCTGTCATTTATCGCGCTGCGAGCAATCGCGTCCATCCCCGCTCACCAGGTCCTCCAGCATCGGTCGAGCCTGGTGCGTATCAGGCTCTCGTTGCGGCGGTACCGTAGCGAGCCCTGTCGTACCGGCGTACTTGCGTAACAGCCAGGTTCGGTCGGACTCAACCTTAATCGTGCAAGAAGTGGTTACTCATGAATGGCAAGACTACGCATTCCAGGAAACCGGCACCAAGTCTTCATTTGCCGGACGAAATAAGGAAACTCCTGCCCCGCTGCACGTTGAAAGACCGCCGCGAAATAGAGCGGCAGCTGAAGAAACTGCGCGGCGCGCGGCGAGGGGACCACGGCCGGCTTGCCAGGTTGAAGGAGCAGGTGGCCGCATCGGCCGCGCTCGTGGATCAGCGCCTCCAATCCCACGCGTCCATCTCCATTGACGGCCAACTTCCTATTGCGGCAAAGAAGGATGAAATACTCGAAACCCTGCGCGGACATCCCGTTGTCATCGTAACGGGGGAGACCGGTTCGGGCAAGACGACGCAACTGCCCAGAATATGCCTTGAAGCGGGGCGGGGCGTGTACGGACGCATCGCGTGCACGCAGCCCCGCCGGGTCGCCGCGTTGTCGGTCTCGCGTCGCATCGCCGAAGAACTTGGCGTGACCTGGGGAAGGGAAGTCGGGTGCAAGATCCGGTTCACGGACGAGACCGTGGCCGAAACTCGCGTCAAGATGATGACCGACGGCATGCTGCTTGCCGAGATACAGCACGATCCCAACCTGCTGGAATACGACACGATCATCATCGACGAGGCCCACGAGCGCAGCCTGAACATCGATTTCCTGCTGGGATACCTGCGGCTGCTGATCCGACGCAGGAAGGACCTGAAAATCGTGGTCACCTCGGCGACGATCGATGCCACCGCGTTCTCAGACGCATTTGGCCAGGCGCCGGTCATCGAGGTTTCCGGGCGCCTTTACCCGGTGGAAATCCGCTATCTACCCCTCGAAGAAACCCGGGGCGATGTCGAGGACTATACCTATGTCGACGGGGCGGTGGACGCCGTCGACCGGATCATGGAAGAACCCGGCCGGGGCGACATCCTTGTTTTTCTTCCCACGGAGAAGGACATACACGAGACACGCAGGCGGCTCGTAGGAAGGTCCTACCGGCACACCGACGTGCTGCCGCTTTTCGGCCGGCTGACCAACGCGGACCAGCAACGTGTCTTCCGGCCGGGCAACAACCGCCGCATCGTGGTGGCAACGAACGTCGCGGAGACCTCGCTGACCATACCCCGGATAAAGTACGTCGTCGACACCGGTTTCGCACGGATCAGCCGCTACGCCTCGAGGACCCGCACCCAGCGGCTGCCCATCGAACCCATCGCGCAGAGCAGCGCCCTGCAGCGGGCGGGACGCTGCGGACGCGTATCCGGAGGCGTCTGCCTGCGACTCTACAGCGAATCCGACCTGGCGAACCGGGCGGAGTATACCACGCCCGAGTTGCAGCGCGCCAATCTCGCCGAGGTCATCCTGCGCATGCTGGTGTTGAAACTGGGCGACGTCCACGCCTTCCCCTTTCTGGACCGGCCCACGCCCCAGGCCATACGGGACGGATTCCAGCTGCTTGCCGAACTGGGCGCCATCGACCGGGAACGGAAGCTGACCGGCCGTGGGCGGGACATGGCCAGACTGCCGGTGTCGCCCACGGTGTCGCGCATGCTGCTGCAGGCTCGCGAGGAAGGCGCCCTGCAGGAGGTCCTCGTGATCGCATCGGCCATCAGCATTCAGGACCCCCGGGTAAGGCCCCTGGACCAGCAGGAACAGGCGGACAGGGAACACCGGAAATTCAGGAACGGGGCCTCGGATTTCCTGACCCTGCTCAATATCTGGGATGCCTTTCACAATACCTTCGAGCACCTGCAGACCCAGGCGGCCATGCGCAGGTTCTGCCGGCAACACTATCTGTCCTACAACCGCATGCGGGAATGGCGCGACATCTACGTGCAACTTCGTCGCTCGCTCCGGGAAACCGGCGGTTTCCGCGGCCGGTCCGGACGATCCGGCAGCGCGCACTACGACGCAATCCACCGTTCGATCCTGAGCGGACTGCTCAGCCAGGTCGCCGAGCAGCGGGAAGGCAATCTCTACACCGGATCCCGGAACCGAACGGCCATGGTCTTCCCCGGTTCCGTGCTCTTTCGAAGGAAGCCGGACGCGAAACGCCAAAGGAAGCGTCCGACTGGACAGATTGGCGATGATACCGGGAAGGATGGAGAGGACGGACAACGGGACGGAGTAGGAGCGGCGCCGTGGATCGTCGCCGCGGAAATGGTCGAAACCAACCGGCTTTATGCGCGCACCGTGGCGCGAATACAACCCGGATGGGCCGCGGAACTGGGCCGCCATCTGTGCCGGGCCTCGCATACGGATCCGGGGTGGGACGTATCCACCGAACGGGTGACCGTCACCGAAACGCTGCACCTCTACGGATTGATGATCGACCGTCGGACGATCGACTACAAGAAAGTCGATCCCGATGACGCAACGCGTATTTTCATCCGGGAGGCCCTGGTCAACGACGAGCTGCGGTCGCATTACGGCTTCATGGACCACAACCGCAAAATCCGCCGGGATGCCGAGACCTGGCAATTGAAACATCGAAACACCTATCGCGTCGATCTCGATGAGGTCGCCTTCAGGTTCTATGAGAAACGGATTTCCAGGGTTTCTTCGGTACACGATCTCAACCGGTTGATCAAAACCGGCGGAAAGGGAGACGCCTCGTTCCTGCGCATGGAGATTCAGGATCTCACGGGAACCGGGGATGGGCCGGACCGTATGGACCGTCCGGTCCTGCCAGACCGCCCGGAGGACTTTCCGGAGCACTTCAACCTGGAAGGCGACAAGCTGCCCCTGCGGTATGCCTGCCGGCCGGGCCGGGAAGAAGACGGCGTCACTATTTCGCTGCCGCAGGACAAGGTACACCTGCTGAATCCCGATTCGCTGGACTGGCTTGTGCCGGGCCTGCTGTGCGAGAAAATCGAGGCGATGCTGAGGGGATTGCCTGGAAGGAAACGCAAGCAACTCGTACCGATTCCCGATACGGCCAGGAAGATCGCGGAGGACCTGTCCCCGACTGATACTTCCCTGGCAAGCGCGCTTACGGAGTACATCGCAAGACATAACGGAATCGAAATAGACCGGTCGGACTGGGAGGCAGGCACGATACCGGATCACCTCCGGATGCGCGTCCTGGTGACCGGCGAGGACGGCGGCACCGTCCTTACGACCCGCGACCCGGAACGGGTGCGCAATGAAATCGTGGTCCGTACCAACGCCGCCGAATCAGAAGACTGGAGCAAGGCGGTGGAGACCTGGGAAAGATATGACCTGCGGGACTGGCCGGCCGGCGACCTGCCCGACAAGATTGAAACCGGCCTGTCGGGGTCATTGCCGAATTACGCCTATCCCGGACTGCAGGCTGACGATGACGTGGTGGATCTGCGCCTGTTCCGGGACCGGCACGAGGCATACCGGCAGACGAGAACGGGCCTGATCCGCCTGCTCGAACGGCGGATGAGCGACGAATTGGCATGGATGCGCCGGGACCTGGCATTCCTGCGGGATCTTCCCGGGCTGGCGGAACATGCGGGCGGATTCGAAGCGCTGCTGGATTACGCCTACGGCCACCTCCTGGCCGCACTGTTTACCCGCGAGCCCCTGTATCCCCTGACGGCCCGGCGCTTCGAAGAAGACGTGGAGACGGCGCGCTTGCTTTTAAAGAAACTCCCGGACTGGTTTCGGCAACAGATGCAGAACCTGGAAAGTGTTTTCTTGGGACAACTGCGAACGGCCGATGCGTACCCGGGCATGGAAGACGATCTGAAGCGGTTGATACCGCGCGACTTCCTGCTGAAAACGCCGGCGGTGGAATTGCCTAACCTGGTACGATTTCTGAAGGCAGTAGAAACGCGGAATCTCCGGGCGCGGGAAGATCGTTCGAAGGACCTGAAAAAAGCCGCGCTGGTCCGGCCCTTCGATGACGCGCTGAGGGCGTTGATCAACCGTGATGACGTGAATCCCGCCCTGCTCAGTGAATTCAGATGGATGCTCGAAGAGTACCGTGTGTCGGTTTTCGCCCAGGAACTCGGAACCGCAAGGACGGTCTCCCCGAAAAGACTGCGGGAAATGCTGGCCGGGATTGAAGCGGACTCCCGCGCGTCGGAGTCCTCATGAGGCGTATCGCGTCGGATCCTCGATGCCGGCTTCTTCAAAGCCGTTTCGCCGCAGGATGCAGGCATCGCATCCGCCGCAGGCCGCCCCGTCACTCGCCGGGTCGTAGCAACTTGTGGTGAGCGCATAGTCCACCCCGAGCCGGACCCCGGTGCGAAGGATATCCGCCTTGGACATTTCGATGAGCGGCGCGTGGATATTGAACCTGCCCTCTCCGGTCACTCCCGCTCTCGTGGCCAGGTTCGCCAGGTTCTCGTAGGCCGCGATATACTCGGGGCGGCAATCGGGATAGCCGCTGTAATCGATGGCGTTGGCGCCGATGTACAGGTCGAATGCGCCAAGTACTTCAGCCCAACCCAGCGCGAAGGAAAGGAATATGGTATTGCGGGCCGGGACATAAGTAGAAGGTATCTGCGCGGCCATGGACGCCGGATCCTGGTCCCTGGGCACGGGTATGTCGTCCGTCAGAGAAGACCCTCCGATCGCCCGCAGGTCAAAAGGTATGGTTACGTGGCGACCGACCCCCATGGATCTGGCGACCCTTTTGGCCGACTCGAGTTCAAACCGGTGTCGCTGTCCATAGTCGAAGGTGATGGCGTGACAGTCGAAACCGTCGTGCCGGGCGATGGCGAGCGCCGTCGCCGAATCGACCCCGCCGCTGAGCAGGACGACGGCGGCCTTGGTTACAAATTCGTTACGGGCGTCCGTTGATGGCATGGGTACCACCTTTCGGCTCTTTTTTACGCGAACCTGCTTTCGTATACTGCGATCTTGCCTTCGAATTGAAGGTCGTTCCGGTCAGCGAGACGATCCACCGTCCTGAGCTGCGACCGAGGGAAGACCAGGCCACCGTTGCGCGGTAGTGAATGTCGGCAGTATATTCCATTAGTCAAAAAACCGCAATGCTTGTAGCCCGTGGTCCGGAGCATCGATTCCTGCAAAAGACCGTGAGAAGGTTTTACGTTTTGGCCCGACGGCCCGACGGGCCAGCCGGCCAACCGGGACGTGACCGATAAAACTGGAGGCGAACCATGTTTCGAGATGTTCGGGTTGCGGCGATCTCGTTCAAACCCGTCAAGCTGGATCTCGAAGGAAATGCGGAACGGCTGGAAGAGATGTTCCGCGAGGCCGCGGCCGGGGGCGCCGAACTGGCCGTCGCGCCGGAGGGCGTGCTTGAAGGGTATGTGGTCAACGAAATCATCGACGGCGAGATCCCGCCGGAAGAAATGAACCGCGTGTCGCTGACCATGCGCAGCGACACCATCGCCCGGTTCCGGGCGCTCGCGAGATCGTTAAGCATGTGCCTCGTGTTCGGCCTGGCGGAGCGGATCGGCGACGAAGTCTACAATTGCGCCGTGTTCCTTGATCATCGGGGGCGCCTGCGTGGCAAGTACCACAAGATGCAACTGGCCGAGGGCCATCACCGTTCCTGGTGGTTCAACCGCCTGGGCAGGCACAGCCGCGCCTTCGACACCCCCTTCGGCCGGGCCGGCATGGTCATCTGCAACGACCGGTGGAACCCGGATATCGCCCGCATACCGGTGCTCGACGGCGCCCGGTACCTTCTCATTCCCTCCTACGGTTCGAGGGCCCGCGCACAGGACCGGGCCGTGCTCGCCCGCGCGAGGGAGAACGGCGTGCCTATCGTGGAAGCCAACGTCGGCGTGACCCTTATCGTGAGCAAAGGGGAAATCATCGCCATGTCCCGCAAGATGACCTCGATTACCCATGGGATCATCGCCGTTCCTGCGCCGGCATCGATCCGGAACAGGGACCGGCACGAACGGGGATTCCTCTCCTGGCGCCGCCGCGAAATGCCCCTGAGGTACCGCGACCGGATGCGGAGAAAACAGCAGGGCCGCGACGCCGTGGAGGTCGGCCATGACGCGAAGGGGCGGCTGATCGTGGCGGACTGACCGTCCGAAACCCTTTGGCGCGCCGGAAATTGCGTCTTGCCTGCCTGATCGCATATCCCTTATCTTTTTCGTCACGCCCGGCAGCCGGCGATCAGCATAAGCCGATTGCACAGATACAGGTTCGTAACGGTAGCCGGTCCGCAACGGTCCATTAGTTATCGTCCGGGATACAGAGGCCATGGAACGCAGCCCCGAACAGTTTCTCGATGTGCGCAGCCACGGCTTCGTGCGCGTGGCCATCGCCGTACCCCGTATCCGCGTGGGCGACCCCGCGGCGAACGTGGCGCATCACCTGGAGCAGATCGAAGCCGCAGGCGGGAAGGGAGCTTCTTATGTCCTTTTCCCGGAATTGAGTCTGACCGGATATACCTGCGCCGACCTCTTCCATTCCCAGGCGCTGCTGGACGGTGCGCTGAAAGCGCTTGAGGAACTGCTGGACCAGACCAGGGAAACCGGCCTGGCCTTCAGTTTCGGCATGCCCCTGCGGATCGATCACGCGGTCTTCAACGTGGCGGTAACCTGCAGCCGCGGAGACATCCTGTCCGTTGCGCCCAAGACCTATCTCCCGCAATATCGCGAGTTCTATGAGACGCGGTACTTTGCCCGGGCCGCGGAAGCGCAGACCGACTCTGTATCCCTTTGCGGCCGGGAAGCGCCTTTCGGACCCGACGTGCTGTTGCGCACGGATGATCCCAGGGTCGTGATATATCCGACGATCTGCGAAGACGACTGGGTGCCGGTGCCCCCGAGCAGCAGGGCGGCGCTTGCGGGCGCGAGCATTCTGGCGAACCTGTCGGCGTCCAACATCGTCATCGGCAAGGCGCAGTACCGGGAGGACCTCGTCCTGGCTTCCTCGGGCCGCAACGAGGCCGTGCACATGTACGCCGCGGCGGGATTTGGGGAGTCGACCATGGACGTGGTCTGGGACGGCCACGGGTTCATCACCGAACGAGGCTACATGCTGGCGAAAACCGAACGTTTCCGGCTCGATGGCGCCTGCATCGTCGCGGACGTCGACGTGGAGGCGCTGACGCTGGAGCGGGGCGTCCAGGGCTCTTTCCGTCAGAACGCCATGGACTACAAGTCATCCTGGCGGTCCGAATACCTTCCGGGATTCCGGCCCGGGCAGTACGGA
>JAPOOT010000144.1 GCA_026713285.1 Gemmatimonadota bacterium
ATCCCGGCGGGCAGCCGCTTCAAGCAGCCTCGCCGCTCCGAAGACCAGCTGGTGCAGCCCCTGTCTTTCCCGGTTGCTCAGTCTCAGCCGGTCGGCCGCGCCTTCGACCGTTTCAAGCGCCGGGGCCGCGCCGCCGGCCGTATCAAGCGCCGGGGCCGCGCCGCCGGCCGTATCAAGCGCCGGGACCGCGCCTTCGACCGTTTCAAGCGCCGGGGCCGCGCCGCCGAACCGAATGCGGTGCAACACGAGGGAAGCGAAACGCAGGATCCACAGGAAGGACCGCCCGCCGGCGAGTTTCGTGCCGTAACCGGGCAGGTGGGCGTAGAGCCCGTGATCCTCCAGGAATACGTCCCGGGCGATGAGCCGGTCCGTGCGTTCCAGGGTTCGTGCGAGCGCGGGTGTCGCCGGTTCCTTCCAGCCGGACAAGAGGGTCCGGAACACGCCCGAACGGACCATGGCCGAAACCCGTTCCGCCGTGCTGCGCGCGTCCAGGATCAGGGCCAGTTCGTACAGGACCCGCTCACCCGAGACCCCGCGCAGGTCTTCATCGCCTGCTTCGATCCATCCCGCGGTCTCGGGCGTTATTTCCAGCTTGAACTGGCCGGCAAGCCGGAAAGCGCGCAATATGCGCAGCGGGTCGTCGCGGAAGGCCGCCTCGGATACCGCCTTGAGCCGCCTGGCCGCGAGGTCCGCAGCGCCGTCCAGGGGGTCGATCAGCGATGGTCTGCCGTCCAGGACGTCCGCCAGGCGGAAGGCCATGGCGTTGATGGTAAAGTCCCGTTTGCGCAGATCCTCCTCGAGCGTATCGCCCTTAAAGGACGATATATCGATGGTAAACCCGCGCCGCAACACGACGCGACCGGTTCGGTCCGTGTCATCGAGCGGCACGAAGGGACGCCGCAGGCGGACCGCCAGTTTCCGCCCCAGCTCAAGTCCATCCGCCGCGAGCGTAAGATCCATATCGTGCACCGTGCGGCCCAGGACGGCGTCCCGCACGGAGCCGCCCACGAGGTAGACTTCGTGGTTCACCTCCCGGCACAGACCGGTCAAATCCGAGGCGAGTCGCCTGTGGGCCTTTAGCAGGGGCTGGATACAATCGGCAAGGGCAGGCATCACGGAATCGAAGAGGCTTGCGGTCTCGGTTGGGAGGGAAGCAGGACAAGAGCACGGAGTCACCGGCGAATACCGTGCCGGGACACCGGGTGACCATCTTAGCGGAATCCGACCGGATACTAGCCGTCTCCGCCGTCTGTGTCAAGGGATTTGTAGGTTGACACAGAGGCGCGTCCCTGTCCATCTTTAAAGCAGGTTACGTGGTTTGAATAGGCCCGACACAGCAAGGTTTCAGGAAGCGATACCACCCATGCAACTCTATCCTGCCATCGACATCAGACAAGGGCGATGCGTCCGGCTTTTAAAGGGGAGGCGGGACCGCGAGACGGTGTATGGTACGTCCCCGGCGGAAGTCGCGCTAAGATGGAAATCGATGGGAGCCACCTTCCTGCACGTCGTCGACCTGGACGGCGCCTTCACCGGCGCAGCGGGCAACCTGTCGAGTGTCGTCGACATCCTGGAACGGGCCGATATGCCGG
>JAPOOT010000142.1 GCA_026713285.1 Gemmatimonadota bacterium
TACAACCCGATCGGCCAGGCCTCCGGACGGGGCGCCTTCCCGGGATTCGTGGCCCGCAGCCGGGCCAATCCGGAACGGGTCCTGACCGATCCCGTCGCGTGGAACCAGATGTGGCTGGATGCCAGGGACGCCCTCGCCGGCATGCCCAATCCTTCCTTCAACCGCTGGAGCAAGGATCACGAAATCTGCGCGTGACGCGCCATCCGTGCCAGAAACCGCCCGGCAAAGCGCGGCAGGATATGTATGAATCCGGCGCCCGCCATTGGTGCGAAGGTGGCCGCGTCCGCAAGCGAAGGAACCACAGGCCCGGCCCGAACGATTCAACGCGATTCACTGAAAACGCACACCCGCCTTCGCTGCGGATTCCACCAGAAACCGCCTGACCTCCTCCACTTGTCCATAGTCGGTCAGGTGTTCCACGACCACGCACGTCCATTCCGGCAAGACCGAAGCGCGGCGCAACAGGCGTCCGTAGTCCAGCACGCCCTGTCCGGCGGGCCGTTCCTCGAGGTGTACGATCGACTGTACCTCCCGGGCCGCGGAGTCCTTGGCGTGGACGTTCACGATACGGCTTCCAAGGCGGTCGAAGGCATCGTCCACAAATGCGCCCGAATCATACAGCGAAAGAGGATCGAGGATGTTGGCCGGATCGAAGTTGATGCCAACTCCAGGTTGGTCGATCTCCTCGACCAGCGCTACGGCGCGGTCCACGGTGGACAGGATCGTCATGAGCGACATCTCCGGTGCGACGTATATGCCGAGATCGGCCGCGAACGGCGCGATTTCCTTCAACGCGACGGCCAGACGATCCAGCGTTTCCTCGCCGTGATTCTCCGGATGGGGATACCATGCGTTCGCGTGGTGCATGCCCCCGGCCTCCGTGAGCAACACCCGGCATCCGAGGGCCGCGGCCAGGGGCACGCGATCCCGCAGGGTCTGCGTGTGGGCCGCCGATTCACCTGGATCCGGACGCACGAGCGGAGTGCCCACGCTCCAGACCTGGCCGATGGCGATCCCTTCCCCGACCAGGATCTCCCGGACCTTGCCGACAGTGTCCTTATCGACGGCGACGGCCCCTTCCAGGTCCACGCCCACGGCTGAGAAACCCAGTTCCCTGATCCAGCTCGCGGTCCCCTTTGTGATCCGGTCGAGCGGCGGAACGAAACTATCCAGGCAGAGTCTCATGGGGGATTCCAAATAACTGATTAACGCTTGTTTAATGAGTCAGTTACGCAGATGATCGAGCGCTGCCGCACGGTTGATCGGGCACTGCCGCACGGATGATCGGGCGCTGCAACGCGGATGATCGAGCGCTGCCGCACGGTTGATCGGGCGCTGCCGCACGGATGATCGGGCGCTGCAACACGGATGATCGGGCGCTGCCGCGTGAAGAAATTGACACTTTTTATATGTGATTTCATAATATATGTATATTGAACGTGCGCGATAACGTATGCAATTATATTACGATCCCGCGCGATGGCATATGCGAAGGAGGGCATGCCGGTGAGCAGCAAGGAATTCTTTGATCGCGTCGCCCAGGAATGGGATGAAATGCGCGAGCGGTATTATTCCGACGACGTCAGGGTGGGCGCCCTGGCGGCCGCAACGGTCGAGACGGGCAAAATCGCCGCGGACATCGGCGCCGGTACGGGGTTTATTTCGCAGGGTCTGATCGAGGAAGGGCTGCAGGTCATCGCGGTCGACCAGTCAGAGGTCATCCTGAATGAAATGAAGGGAAAGTTCGCACGAAGTTCATCGATCGACTATCGCGTAGGGAACGCCCAGGATATACCTATTCCTGATGAGACGATCGACTACGCCTTTGCCAATATGTGTCTACACCACGTTGAATCACCGCCTGACGCCATCCGGGAAATGGCAAGAATACTGAAACCGGAAGGAAAACTGGTGATCACGGACGCGGACGAGCATGAGTTCGAGTTTCTGCGCGAAGAACACCACGACCGCTGGCTGGGTTTCAAACGATCCGATATCAGGTCATGGTATCTGGAAGCGGGACTGGGAGAGGTACGTGTCGAAAGCATAGGCACCCTGTGCGAAGTGCAGTCTTTCTGTTGTGAAGATTTCGCCCGTATCGGGATATTCGTGGCCTCGGGAGAGAAACGCGCGGGGCGTTGAAGGCCACGCTGCGCGCCAGGTAGCGCTTGCTTTTGTACGGGCTACCGGCAAACTGCAAGGACTATTCGACCTGCCCATCGAACCATTGAACCGGAACGCTAGCATGCATCCTGCCACCGAACATATACACCTCGCCATCTGTCCCGACCACAAGGCGCTTTCGCGGACCGTCGCCAGAGAGATCGTCGGGTACGCCCAGGCGCGCGCCGAGGCGGGGAAGCTGGCCGTGCTGGGCCTTTGCACGGGATCCACGCCCATCGACGTGTACGGGGAACTGATCGCGCTGCACCGCGGCGGCGTCAGTTTCGAGAACATCGTCACCTTCAACCTTGACGAATACTACCCCATGTCGCGGCAGTCGACCCAGAGTTATCACCGCTACATGCAGGAGTATCTCTTCGACCATGTAAACATACCCGAAGACCAGGTCTACATCCCGTTGGGCGACCTGGCGCCGGAGGAGATCGAGGACCACTGCGCCTGGTACGAGGAACGTATCCGTTCCGTGGGCGGCATCGGCATCCAGCTCCTGGGCATCGGGCGCACCGGCCACATCGGGTTCAACGAGCCCGGTTCCCTGCCGAACACGCGCACCCGGTTGATCCGCCTGGACGAAAGCACGCGCAAGGACGCCGCTTCCGATTTCTTCGGCGAGGACAACGTGCCCATCGAGGCGGTGACCATGGGCGTCGGCACCATCCTCGACGCGGAACGCATCATCCTGATGGCCACGGGCGAGCACAAGGCGCCCATCATCCGCCAGGCGGTGGAGGGCGAGGTCAGTCCGCTCGTGGCGGCCAGTTACCTTCAGAACCATCCGAACACGACGGTCTTCATCGATCCGCCCGCGTCCAGCGAACTGACCCGGGTAAAGCGGCCCTGGCTGAACAACCACGCGGTCGAATGGTCCGACCAGCTTTCGCAACGGGCCGTGCTCTGGCTTTGCGAGCAGGCGGAAAAGCCCGTATTGCACCTGCAGCGCCGGGACTACAACGCATACGACCTCTACTCCCTGGTGGATACCGTCCAGACAGTCGACGAACTCAACCGGAAGACCTTCGACGCGGTCCGCGCCAAGATCTACGGCCGCGAGGACTTTTTCACCAACAAGCGCTGCGTCTGCTTCTCGCCTCATCCGGACGACGACGTCATCTCCATGGGCGGCACGCTGTACCGGTTGTCCGGCGCCGGGAACGATATTACCATCGCTTACATGACCAGCGGGAACATCGCCGTATTCGACGAAGACGTGAAGCGGCTCATCGATTTCATCGGCCTGACCTTCCGGGACCTGGGATGCGCCCACGCGAAGTTCGACGGCATCGTGGATACCGTGAGTTCCTTTATCGAGACGAAACTGCCCGGGCAGGTGGATATCCCCGAAGTCCAGATCATCAAGACCAACATCCGCCGGTCCGAAGCCATCGCGGCGGCGTCGACGCTGAACATCCCGCCTGAAAAGACCCGGTTCCTGGACCTGCCCTTCTACAAGACCGGGCAGGTGAAGAAGCACCCCATCGGCGATGAAGACGTGCGGATCGTCCTCGATATCCTGAACGACGTCCGTCCTGAAGTCGTCTTCGTCGCCGGCGACCTCTCCGACCCGCACGGCACCCACCGCATATGCAAGGAAGTCATCGACCGGGCTCTCGCCGTCTACGACAGGACCGACCCCGAAGTGTGGCTTTACCGTGGCGCCTGGCAGGAGTGGGAAGTGGACGAGGCGGACGTATTCATTCCCCTCTCGTACGAAGATCTCCAGCGCAAGATCCAGGCCATATTCCGTCACGAGTCCCAGAAGGATACCGCCATGTTCCCCGGCGCGTACGACGACAGGGAGTTCTGGGAGCGGGTGCAGGACCGGAACACCCATACGGCCCGGCGTCTGGACAAGCTGGGTTTCCCCCAGTACTACGCCATGGAAGCCTTCGTCCTCGAGCGCGGCGGGGCGTGACGTCCCGAATGGGCGTAGTTCCCGCGGTGCGTGAAGTCCTGGGGAGGCGTGACGTCCCGAATGGGCGTAATTCCCGCGGTGCGTGAATTCCTGGGGAGGCGTGACGTCCCCTCGATGCGTTCGAGGCGTTTTTAACATGCGACGCGCCGGCCTCGGCCTCCCGACGGACCCCTCGAAAAGCAGTTGCTCTCCCGATCTTCAATCCATTATATTGGCCTGTTTGCTTGACGGCACCTCACCGGGGTCGCGACGGCGCTGAGATCCCGCACGGCGACATCCGGACGTCGAACGATCAGGATGTCGAATCAACAGGGTGTTGAACGATCCGGAAATAGAACCATCGCCCGGGAACCCGGGACCATCGGAGGCACAAGTGCGCATCGCGGTATTCGGTACAGGAGGCGTAGGCGGCTACTATGGAGGACGGCTTGCCGAGGCGGGAGAGGAAGTCGTATTCATCGCGCGCGGCGAGCATCTGGAAGCCCTGCGGCAGAACGGCATCCGCGTGGAAAGCACGAAGGGTGATTTCACGCTGCCCTCCATCGAAGCCATCGGGGATCCCAGGCAAGCCGGCGACGTGGACGTCGTCATGCTTTGCGTCAAGTGCTGGCAGGTGCCCGAAGCCCTCGACGGTCTCCGGCCCCTGCTCGGACCCGATACCTGTATCCTGCCCATGGAGAACGGGGTGGAGACGCCGGAGCAACTCGCCGCGGAGTTCGGCTGGCGGCACGTACTCGGCGGTGTCTGCGGGATCGTTTCGTTCATCGCCGAACCGGGTCTCATCCGGCACGTCGCCTACGAACCATTTGTCAATTTCGGGGAATGGGACAACCGCAGCAGCGAACGGGTCGACCGTTTGCGCCAGGCATTCGATCGCGCCAGGGGACTCATCGTCGATACGCCGCCGGACATTCAGGCCGCCATGTGGCGCAAGTACATCCTCATCGCTTCGTGGAGCGGGATCGGCGGAGTGACCCGCGCGCCGATCGGCGTCGTCCGCAGCCAGCCCGGCACCCGTCGGCTCCTCGAGACGGCCATGGTGGAGATCCACCGCGTGGCCACCGCCGTGGGCATCAGCCTGCCGGACGACATCGTGGCCCAGACCCTGGCCATCCTGGACAGCGTCGAATACGGCGGCACCGCCTCCATGCAGCGGGATATCATGGAAGGAAGATTCTCCGAGCTGGATGCCCAGACCGGCGCGCTGGTCCGCATGGGCAGGGAAGCGGGCGTGCCCACGCCGGTCAACGATTTCGTGTACCATTCGCTGCGGCCGATGGAACTCCGAACCCGCGAGCAGGTATCCTTCGAGACGCCCTGACGACCGAGCCGGCCCGCCGGAGCAACCCGCATGATGACATTTCTTGAACGCATTGCCTACGATCGTCCCCTCCTTTACGACGGCGGTTTCGGCACCGAGCTCTTCGTCCGGGGCATCGAACTGGCCAACAGCGCGCTGGCCAACGAGCTCTACCCCGACATTGTCAGGGACATCCATTTCGATTATATTGAAGCAGGCGCGGAAGTGGTGGGTACGAATACGTTCGTGGCGTCCTATCCCCATCTCGAAATGGCCGGGAAGGACGCCTCGGAATCCGAGCGGCTGATCCGGCTTTCCATGGAACACGCCCGGGCCGCCATCGAGCGAAGCGGCAGGGACGTGTACCTGGCCGGTTCCATCGGACCGTTGCCGGGCGCCATCGAGGCCGACAGCGGCGACACGGAGTTCGGCATCGCGAACCGCATCGCCCGGGACGCCCACGAGCGCGTGGGAACGGTCCTGGCGGCCGGCGGGGTGGATTTCTTCTGTGTCGAGACCATGTTCTCCGCCAACGAGGCGGCCCTGGCCATCGACGTACTGAGGCAGTTCGGACTGCCCATCGCCGTGAACCAGACGTACAAGTACACGAAGGACCGCGCTACGGGTGAGATCGTTTACAAGACCGACTGGGGCCATACGGCAGCCGATCTCCTGGAGATACTGGCAGGCGGCGCACAGTCCGGCGGTCGCGACCTGCTCGAGCACGTACAGATCGTCGGCCTGAACTGCGGGGCGGAATCCCGGCGCGACGAGCACACGGGCATGCCTTACGCCATCAGCGGTATCGGCCAGTTGAAACGCGCCATGGAAGCCAGGGCGGAGGA
>JAPOOT010000140.1 GCA_026713285.1 Gemmatimonadota bacterium
ATCTTATAAATTGGCATGGATTCCGCTATGGTGAGAAGTCGAAACTGATCGGCAGTTTCACATCACGCTCTAGGTCTGGAGAGTAGGTTGCGTTACGGGTGCTTTTTATTTCTTCTTCTCCCGCTCCATGTACATGTCGAAATCCATCTTCTCGTACCATCCGCCTTCGACAAAACGCAGCATGGGAGCGAAGAGATCGGGGCCGTAGTATCCTCTGACGGGAATGAGCGGTCGGCCGTCCGATGAGAGGAACCAGGTGGTGGGATAGCTGTTTACCTGGAAAACCAGGGCCACCTGGTATTCCGTTACGGTCTGGCCTTCGATAATCAGCTGTTGGGAGGATTCCGCGTTCAGCTTAACCGGGATGAAGGACTTGCTCAGTTGCTTCAGGACGCCCTCGTCGCGATAGGTCTTCTCGTTCATCCTTTTGCAATTGGGACACCAGTCGGTGTAGAAGTTGACGATAATGAGCTTGCCGGAGTTTTTGGCCATTGCCAGGGCCTTATCGAGACGTTGCCAGTCGGGTTCTGACGCTTTTTTCTCATTCCCATCCCCGGCAGTGGCGTTCGGAACGCCAACCGTCGCACTGACCGCGATCGCCAGGCAGAAGACTGCCGCGAGGAAGACCTTGAGCGTGCCGTTCGGTCGCCGGCCTGTGGGACGTTTCGAAACCACGAATTCATTGTATTTTGCTACTATGTACGGCATGAACGGAATCCCCGGGGACTGGCTGGCTGATCAATCTCAACATGGCCGATCGCGTGCAGATACAACGTGCTGCTTTGCTGTTCGGTTTAACCTACCATTTGCGGGCCGAATGTCAAGCCGAAACCCCTCCTCCGGACCTGTTAGATAGGCCTTGTCATCCCCCCGTACTCCCCGTATTATAGGGATTCAACAACGATACCACATTTACGGCATCGCTTCTGGATTCTGGCATTTCCAGGCGCGATTCGGGTTATGCGGGGCGTCATCCATGACGATGCTTGAATCAACCTACAGGCAGGCCTTTAACCAGTCGGCCACGCTGTACGAACGTGCGCTCGAACGATTCCCCAACGGGGTGACCCACGACGGACGGTACATGCGCCCCTTCCCGGTGTACATCGACCGGGCGCAGGGATCGCGCAAGTGGTCGGTAGAGGGCCGGGAGATCATCGACTACTGGATGGGGCACGGATCCCTGATCCTGGGCCACAGCCATCCCGTAATCGTTCAGGCGATCGCCGAGCAGGCGGCCAAGGGCACCCACTACGGCGCCTGCCACGAACTCGAGATCGAATGGGCGGACATGATCACACAACTGATGCCCTCCGCGGAGACGGTTCGCTTCGTTTCGTCCGGTACCGAGGCCACGCTCATGGCCATCCGGCTGGCGCGGACGTTCACGGGCCGGCGCAAGGTCATCAAATTCCGGGGGCATTACCACGGCTGGCACGACCAGGTCCTGGACGGGGTGGGGCCGGGCCGCGACCAGCCCATGCCCGGCGTGTTGCGGGAGGTGTTCGATACCGTCATCAGCCTGCCGGAGGTCAACCTGGACCGCGTGGCGGACATCCTGAAGCGGGACAACGACGTAGCCTGCCTCATCCTGGAACCGACCGGCGCCATGTTCGGCGGCGTCGAACTGCCCGATGACATCGTACCGGGGCTCCGGGAGCTCACCGAACGGTACGGCGTCATTTTCATCATGGACGAAGTCGTGACGGGATTCCGGTGCGCGCCGGGCGGCGCACAGGAACACTATGGGGTCAGGCCGGACCTGAGCACGCTGGCCAAGATCGTGGCGGCCGGATTAAACGGCGGGGCCCTGGTCGGACGCGCGGACATCATGGAACTCCTGGAGCTTCGGGACGACCCTGAATGGCAGACGGACCAGAAGATGCTGCACTACGGGACCTTCAACGCGAACCCGCTCTCCGCGGCCGCGGGCATCGCCATGCTCAAGCACATCGCCGACGGCCGCGACATCGCCGTCGCCAACGAACGGGCGGCGGAGCTTCGCGCCCGGATGTCGGAGGTGCTGGCAGCCCATGGCATGGACAACTGGCGGGTCTACGGTTCCTTCTCCGGATTCAAGATCCTCTCGGCGGGAACGGCCACCGCGGACCGCCGCGGCGACGCGGATATGCTGCACGCCATACGTCAGGCGTTGCTCCTGAACGGCGTGGATTGCATGGGGGTCGACGGACTGACCTCGGCGGTCCATACCACCGGGGACGTGGAACGTACGGTGGAGGCCTTTGACGGGGCGATTTCGCTGCTCAAGCGGGACGGCATAATCGCTTGACAGCGGCGGCGCCCGCGCGTAGGTTGCGCCGGAGTTGACGGCGCCATTTCCTACGGGCAAACCCCTGTAGTGCACATACGTGTTGTGCGCGAGGTGCGCGACCCAAGCAGTGCGCGAGGTGCGCGCGTAGATCACGTGGCCTGTATTCGAATCTGCTATCAGTTTCCAGAATCCGATTCCAACCAATCGTTTCACAGCAAGGAGAGCATACATCATGGCGACTGAACGAGCCGGTGCGGCAACCTTTCAAGGCAATGGCTTAACGCTGGTCGGTGACGAAGTGAAGGTGGGAGACGCTGCGCCGGACTTTTCCGTGCTGGGCGATGACCTTTCCGCCGTTACGCTGGCGGATTACGAGGGAAAAGTAAAGGTCATCTGCCTCGTGCCTTCCCTCGACACG
>JAPOOT010000196.1 GCA_026713285.1 Gemmatimonadota bacterium
ATGTGCGACCGCATTGATGAAATTATGCTGGGGAATGTCCGGTACGAAGGCATGCCCATGCAGCGCGATACGACCACGGGCGAATACGGAAAACTGCCGACCAGGACCTTCGAGGAAAGCGAAGGGACACTCGCATATCGGCGCATCGACGACCTGCAACTGGATCCGCTATTCCTGGGGTATATGCAGCATCCGGTGTTTCGAGAGATCACGGAGGCCCTCATCGGTCCCAACGTCTCCATTTTCCGCGCCATGTTCATGAACAAACCGGCCGAGCATGGCACCCATCTACCCTGGCACCAGGACGTCGGCATCGGATGGGGCCTGGATTCGAACCCGGAGGTGACGGTCTGGACCGCCCTCGACGCGGCGACGATCGAAAACGGCTGCATGCAGGTGGTGCCGCGCAGCCATAAACACGGGGTCATCAACGAAATGCACTTCCCTTCCGAAGCCGATCAGGCCAGGTACGCAAGGGACGAAGATTGCATCCACATGGAAGCCGCGGCGGGCGAGGCCATCCTCCTGAACAACCTGCTCCTGCACCGCTCGGCGCGGAACCCCACGGGCAAACCGCGGCGGGCTATCAGTATTGCTTACATGGATGCCGCTACGCATGCGGTGAAAACAGGAGAGACCTTTCCCGTCATTTTTGGAGAGGGTGCGTTAACCGGTGGTGAACTGATCGAAGGCGCGCGTACCGATGCCGCGCCGGTCGAGAACTTTCACGAGGAGAGCCGTCCGTGAAGATGAAAGATCGTGTCGCGCTGATCACCGGTGGCGGCACGGGGATCGGCGAGGCAACAGCGCGACTCTTCGCCGAGGAAGGCGCCGCGGTCTGCGTAACGGGCCGCCGCAAGGCGCCGCTGGGCGAAGTTGTTGCCGCCATAAAGGCCGCCGGCGGACGGGCGATGGCCGTGTCCGGGGATGTGGCCAAAACGGAAGATTGCCGACGCATGGCCGAAGAAACGACGGCCGCTTTCGGTCGCATCGACGTGCTGGTGAACAACGCGGGCACGTCGACGTTGACGAGGGCCGATGAAATCAGCGACGAACTCTGGGACGAGACCATCGGGACCAATCTGTCGGGTGCGTTCCGCCTCATCCGGGCAGTACTGCCGGGCATGATCGCCCAGGGCTCCGGGAGTATTGTCAATGTCAGCTCCGTTCTCGGGCAAACGGGCATGAGGGGAGCGGCGGCCTATGGCGCTTCCAAGGCTGGCCTCGACCAGTTGACGCGCGTCCTGGCCGTCGAATACGCCGACCGCGGCATACGGGTCAATTCCGTGGCCCCAGGCTGGGTACACACGCCTATGAACAGATCTGTGCGGGTTCATGCCACCCTGTACGACCGGTTGAAGAAACGCCATCCCATGGGCCGATTCGGCACGCCTGACGAGATTGCCCGCGCGATTTTGCACCTGGCTTCGGACGAGGCCGCATGGACAACGGGTGCCGTTTTGTCGGCCGACGGGGGTTGGAGTGCGACGTAGCGATTCGAAATTGCCGATGGAAACACTTAGAAGCGCTGGCGGTCGATGGAGGATGAACGGCGGCCTAGTGGTAGAATCGTCGCTGGAAACGCGCCAGAAGTGTCGACAGGGACCTGTCGCCGCGGACAAAAAGTCATTGTTGCAAAACAGCATTCGGAGAGTAATATGGGTCTGAGAACGGCTGATGAATACCTTGAAGGTTTGCGGGACGGCAGGACGATCTTCTTTCGCGGCGAGCGGGTGCCGGATCTCATGGAGCACCCGGAACTGCGCGCGGGCGCCGAGCACACGGCACTGGATTACCACCTCGCCGAAGACGAAGCCCACCGGGACCTGTTCACGGCGATTTGTCCCGATACGGACGAGCGCGTCAGCCGATACTTCATCCCACCGGCCAACACGGACGATCTCCTGAAGCGCCGGGAGATGATCGAGACGAGCACGCGCGAGGGCAGCGGGGTGGTGCTGCTCATCAAGGAGATCGGCACGGACGCCCTGTTTTCCCTGCGGCTCGTCGCG
>JAPOOT010000147.1 GCA_026713285.1 Gemmatimonadota bacterium
CGCGATGCGGTCCAGCAGGACGGAGACGTCACCCACGCAGCAAGCGGGTGGGCTGTAGGCGCCGAAGCTCACGGGGGCGTTGGAGACCACGTGCAAGGGTGCGTCGAAGTGCCAGAGCCGGGAGATCTCCACGGGATCGAAACCGATGCCCAGGACGCAGTCGCTTTGCTCGATCCGTTCGATAATGCGGTCTTCGCCCGCGGCCGGCGCGATCGTGCCCAGGAATCCCTTCCCTCGTTCGTCCGCGATCCCCTTCGCCTGCACGGTCGTGGTATGGGGTATGCCCGTGTCCCGAAGGAAACGGCGCACGGCCGGCGCGTCCCCCGGGCCGTCCATCGCGATGCCGACTACGGCAATGGGTCGTTCCGCGCCGTTCAGGCTGGCGAGTATACGGGGAAGATCGGATTCGTCCGCCTGGACCGGCGGAGGCGGACGGCCTGGTCCGGCCTGCCCGGCGGTTTCCTGGAGAACAGGATCGGGACCGGCATCCCGATTCGCGGAATCGTCAGAGACCGGCTTCCCCGCCAGGTCGGACGGAAGGGCCAGGTAGACCGGGCCCCGCGGCGGGCCGGCGGCGACGGACAGGGCGGTTTTGACGGTGTCTTCGATCCGGGCTTCTTCCAGGTCGACGGACCAGCGGGTGATGGGCCTGAACAGATCGACCAGGGGCAGGTTCTGCTTGTTGCTGCGGTGGTGCCGCCCGGTCGCCGTCCGCGCGGAAATGGCCAGTACCGGGTCCCGGTCCAGGTAGGCGGTACCGGCGCCAAGGACCAGGTTGCAGGCGCCGGGGCCCAGGGTCGCTACGCACACCCCGGGGATTCCGGTCAGCCGACCCGCGGCGGCGGCCATGAACGCCGCCGTGGATTCGTGGCCGGTCAGGACGAACCGAATGCCCGCGCCTTCGAGCGCGTCGATCAGCTCCAGCACTTCCCCGCCGGGATGCCCAAAGGCGAAGCGGACGCCGGCGTCATGCAGGGTGTGTGCGATGAAGGCCGCACCGGTTGGGGCAGGATTCAATCGGTCGTCCTTGGTAGGGGTCCTACAATCCGTATTTGACGTCTATGGAAGGTACACGCGAAACAACCAGGCCATGAACGCGGAGTGATGCCGAGGCGCCGCCGTCCGATGCTTTCAGTCGGAAGTGACCAGATCTCCCCGCCGGAGATGGATCCGGTCGAAGCTGTCGGAGGAGATGACGTAGTACCACTGGGCGAAACGTGCGTTCAGGTCGGCGGAGGTCCGTCGCCCCGTATCTACGTTCCGCTGCCACGCTTCGTGTCTTTCCTGCAGGTCGGCGTTGGCCCGGTCGGCGTCGGTCCAGAGCGAGTCCGGCCGATTCTGGAATGTCAGGTCGTCCGGCCTGCGCGGCTCCGGGAACGAGGCGGCGTCGAAACCGGTCGTGATGAACAGGTACCGGTTCTCGCCCGGTCCGACCGGACTGCCGGTCCCGGCTGGACCCGTGCCGGCCGTAAGCCCATCGCCGGCGCCGTACGCAATCTCGCCGAAGCGCAGCGTATATAGCACGCCGTCCCTGGTGCGGACCTGGGTCTCCCCCTCGTTGGAGACCAGCTGGCCGTCCCGGGTAAAGAAGTAACCCTTTTCCTGCAGGGAGGCCATATCGCTTCGCGTGATTTCGATGCCTTCGTCGTTGCCCTCCAGGCTCCTGGAAAGGCCGGCGGGCTTGGGACGGACGCCCACGATGGTCAGTTCGTCCAGGGCCTTGAGCAGGTCATCCATCTTCACCCCGTCGACCTGCTGCCCGCTCCGCATGCGGTTGGCCGTCCAGTCGGTGTCCCCACGGGTCAGGACGATCGTGTCGCGCTGGTTCAGGACCCTGGTGCGTTCGTCGATGGAGTAGTCCTTCAGGGTCACCTGCTCGATCCGGTCCGGATCCACCTCCAGCAGGTCCTGCTCGATCCAGTCGCCGAACCGGGACGAGACGTCCACGTCGAAGCGCGCCGCGTAGGTCCTTTTCTGGCCCGGCACCCGGAGGTAGCGGTACTTGCCCTCCCGCCCGGGCACGTTTATTCCTATGATCAGGTCGGCGAGCAGGTTGTCGTTCCCGTCCTTGATCGTCACGCGCTTGCCTCGTCCGGCCAGCGAGGCGACGGACTCGTCCAGCGGATCCACCACGCCCAGGGCCTCGTGGTCCGAGGCGACCTCGGCAACCACGTCGTCCTTGCGGACCTCGATGAGACCGGCGGCAGTACGGGCCAGACGGTCCCGGTCATCCGCGGGGTAGTTGTGGTGGGAGGGGATCCGCCAGCGCGTACCCTTGAACACCACGTTGAATGCGTCCACGCGTCCGGTCACCTCGTCGAAGCCGATGACCTCCAGCGAGGCCGCTTCGTTGGGATCGGCGAATGCCGGAAAGAAGGACTCGCCACGGTCCGAGAAAGCTTCCGGCGTAGGGTCCGCAGGCGCAGCCAGAAATGCGGCGACGGTCACCACCGCGGCGGCTGCGACAAAGGCCAGGGTCTTTCGGATTTCATTCATGGCAGGCTCAGCTCCTCAACCGGCGCGCGGCGGCGGCGGCTTCGTTCTCCCGCCGCCTTCTCCTTACGAATATGAATACGCCCAGGAGGAAGACCGGCACGGGCGGCAACAGGGCGGCCAGGTTCTTTATGGTATTCTGAATCAATCGGATCTGGCCTTCCATCATTTCCTTGCTGGCCTGGATCCGGGCTTCCTTTTCGGCCTCGATATTGGTCTTCAGGGTCTCGAAGCGACGGTTTTCCAATTCCTCCAGGTTGCGGACCATGATCATCCGGGTCTGCTCGTCCAGGTCGGTCCGCTGGCGGACCTCGTCCACGCGGGCTGTGAGCCGGCGGCGGGCCTGGTCCAGGGCCGCCTGCGCCTCCTGTTCGGCCGCGTCCTCGTCGGTGACCCGCTGCTGCGTGTACGCCAGGGTCTGCCTTTCGACCGTCTCGAGCGTCCGGTACCGGACCCGCTTGCTGCGCAGCGCGATGAAGGATTCGTCCCCGGCCAGTACGTCCATCACGTTCAGGAAGAAGGTCACGTTGTCGAAATTCAGTCCCCCGGCGCCCATGCGGCGGATATCGAAGAACTGCTGCGATGCGAAATCCACGTCGGCCACGACCACCAGGTTGACGGGCGCGGCCATCCCGGTGTCGAGCCCACCGACCGTACCGGAGTCTGTCTCGTCACCGCCCGCCGCGCCGCCGGCCTCTGCGAATCCCGCGCCGCCCGTCGCACCGCCCGCCGCGCCGCCGGCCTCCGCGAATCCCGTCACGCGGGCCGCCATCGTGTAGGCATGCTCGCTCACCCGCCGGGGCACGTTGGAAAGGACCAGTTGCGAGCCCCCGAAGAAGTTGCGCTGCACGAGTTGGGAATAAGCTGTAAGCCCCGATGCCACTCCGCTCTGCACGAGGGGCTCGAAGGCGTAGTCGCCGGTCCCGGCGGGTTGCAGCCGGCCCGGGAAGATGAAGACGAGTTCCTGCAGCGAGGCGGTGCTGGCCGCTTCTCCGTTGAACGTGTCCGGGTTCTCGTTGCCCGGAGAGGCGAAGACCACTTCCGGCGGCAGATGAGCCATGCCCGGGTGGGGATTATAGCGGTCCCACACGATCAGCCCGGCATTCCATTCCACGCCGAACCGGCGAAGCAGACCCTGGATGTCGCCCTTCGGCGTTGGGGGCGGCTGCTGGTTGCCCGCGAAGGGGTTGGCGCCTGCGCCCTTCTGCTCCGAAGGGGACAGGGTCAGGTTGAACGACGGCAGGGGATCCACGAGGAGGAGCGTGGGGTGTCCCGCCGCGATGTAGTCCGAAAGCCGGTCCATTTCTTCCTGCGCCAACGTGTTGGGCAGGGCGACCATGAGCGCGTCGAGATCGTCCGGATAGTCTTCCTGCGGCTGGACCTGCACCACGTCGTATTGCTTGCGCAGCTCCTCGGTCATGGCCCAGGGCTGCCGGCTCTGCATGGTGTTGAAATCGAATCCTCCGAAGAGCCGGACGTCCGTGGTTAATATGCCGATTTTCGCGCGGTCCGCGCGGGCGACCACTCGCAGGCTGCGCACCAGTTCATATTCCACGGGCAGCCCGGTATCCAGGAACCCGATGACCCGTTCCTCCGGACCGCAGGTGACGGCTATCCCGGCGAACACATTTGTAAATCCCGAACGGGCGCTTCGAAGATCCGGCAGCTCTCGGGGCGTGATGCCGAATCGTTCCCGGGCTTCGCGGGCCTCCGGGGTATACATCTCGGTTTCCTCGATCCGCACCTGGACGCGGGAGCCTCCCGCGGCGTCCAGTTCCTTGAGGACGTCCACCAGGTTCGAACGGGTCTGCACGTAGGATTCCGGCACTTCGGGGCTCACGAAGGCCTGGATGAACACGGGCCGTTCCGGGTCCAGTTCACCCAGCATCTGCACGGTCTCGTCGGAGAGCGAATGGAGGCCTTCGGCGGTTACGTCAAGGCGCAGGCCCGCCCGGCCCAGCATGACGTTCAGTCCGATGACCGCTGCGACGAGCGCCGCCGTCCGCACGCCATGATGAATTTCCATCCGGTAGCCCCCGGCCTGCGCGGGCCAGTGGCGGCGACTGATCAGCACCACGTTCATATACAGCATGAGTCCCGTGACCGAAACGAAATGGACCAGGCCGGAGATACTCACGACACCGCGCGCGAAGTCGTCGAAGGCGCTGAAGAGGCCAAGGGGTGAGAGCAGGTCGCGCAGCCCCTCGCTGATACCGCCCGTTATGGAACCTATCAGCACGAAGGTTGCGCAAAACAGTGCGCCGAGGATGAAGGCGATGGTCACGTGCGCGGTCAGCAGGGACGCCAGCATGCCGACGGAGATGAGGGCGGCTCCGGCGAACCAGTACCCCAGGTAGTTGCCCGCCATGAGCCCGAGGTCGGGACTCCCGAGAAACAACAGTACCAGCACGTGGGTCAGCGAGAGCGCGAGCGAGGCTGTATAGACGCCCAGCACCGCGAGGTATTTGCCCAGGACGATTTCCAGGTCCGTTGCGGGCAGGGTAAGCAGCAGTTCATCCGTCCCCTGCCGTGTTTCCTCGGCCCAGACGCCCATGGTCAGCGCCGGTACGAAGAAAAGCAGCAGGTAGGGGAACACGGCGTTCAACTGATCGAGATTGGCCAGGTTGTTCAGGAAGAACTGGACCTGCCAGAACGCGGCGGCCGCGCTGAGGAAGATGAACAGGGTGACGAAGACGTATCCTGTGGGATTGCTGAAGGCCAGGCGCATGTCGCGGCGGGCGATGGCCGCAACAACCCTCCCGTTGAGTCGGCCGAGCAGTCCGAAGTTCATTCGTCCGCCTCCCCGTTCGTCGCCTTCGGGTTCGCCGCGCCCCCGTTTATTTTGTCCCCGTTCGCCGTGCCCCGGCCCGTCGCTTCCCCGTTCGCCGTGTCCTCACCTGCCAGCCCGGCGGCGGTTTCGTCAATACGGGTCTCCTCGCCGCCGGCTTCGGACGATGCCGAACCATTCCCGGTCAATGCGTAAAAGGATTCTTCCAGCGTACCTTCCCGCTGCAGCGTGTCGGGCGTGCCGTCGAAGACCAGCCGGCCTTCGTGGATCAGCAGCACACGGTCGGCGATGGCGTCCACTTCCTGGAGGATATGGGTAGACAGGAGTACGGTCTTGGTTTGCCCGAGCAACCGGATGTCCTGCCGGAAGTCCCGGATCTGGTTGGGGTCGAGGCCGGCAGTCGGTTCGTCCATGATGAGCACGTCGGGATCATGAAGCAGGGCCTGAGCCAGGCCGACCCGCTGCTTGTTGCCCCTGGACAGCTTGTCTATGGGTTTTTCGAGGGCCTGGTCCAGGCTGCACCGGTCGATGACATAGTCCAGGCGCCTGGCCAGGAGCCCGCGCTCGAGACCCCGGGCCTCGCCGAAGAACCGCAACAGTTCCAGCGGCGTCATGTTCTGGTACAAAGGACCGTTTTCAGGGAGGTAGCCCAGGTGCCGCGACATGGCGAGCCGGTCCCGCCGAACATCAAATCCGGCGATGGACGCGCTGCCGGCGCTGGCGCCCAGGTAACCGCTGAGGATCTTCATCGTCGTGGACTTGCCTGCGCCGTTCGGACCCAGGAACGCCACGATCTGACCGTCGGGTATCTGGAAGGTGATATCTTGTACGGCGACAAAGGAACCGTAGAATTTGCATAGTCCCTTTGCTTCGATCATTGTTCTTTCGGACACCCCGGTTCTCGCTCCTTTGCTTGCGTCATAAGCAGATGTCCGCATGCTATTCGCGTCTTTTTTTCGCGGCGTCGAATAATAACAAAGGGTCTTACGCCGTGTCAAGTCTGTATTCGCGGAAGCAGCGAAAATACTTGACATAACGGCTAAAATAGCGTAATTTCGGAGACTGAAATACCATAGAGAATTCTGCTCAAGTTGCACAATCTTTGGATTGGTCCACCTACCTCGGGACTGGTCCATCTACTTGGTGACGAGTCCGGTATGAAACTCCTTACGTTCTCCTCCATCCTGGTATTTGCCTTTCTTCTTACCAGTCCGCCGCATCATTGCCACGGACTGGAACCGGACTCCGCAATAGCAGACCAGTGCCAGGGTTGCCTTTTCAGCGGCGCATCCTCCGCGGTGCTCGAAAAGTCGCCTTCTACGCTCCCTGAGCACGAGTATATCGGCCCCGTGGCCGACGCACCTGAGCCTGGACATCCCCAGGCACGGAACGCGCAGCACCGGAACCGCGCACCGCCCCTTTCCTGACCTGACACCCCGCAGGATCCGGCCGATCGCCCGACCCACAGGGCACGGCCCGCGACCACTTCAGGACTTGCACGATTCATATCGTCCAGTCCTCTGTCCTCATCGATAGCATTAAGACCGTTCGGATGACGCCGCTGGCAAGTGGTCGAGGGTGAATTTCCTTCGAAGAATCCAGTGTCCATTCAAGCGGCTTAAACGAATTCGGTACCTGATCCAGCGGTTTTCAATCAGGTCATCACGGGCAGGCCACCGGTTTGAGCAGGGCGAGCCTTGACGCCCTCCTCTCCGACGGGTTGAAACCGATGTAATGAGCATGATCTAAAGAGGCAGTTCGATACACAAGGCAGAAGCAGTTCAACTTACACAACGCAGCAAAAAGAGAGGAAGTTCGATATGTTCAGGCATCGCTGGAACGTACTGTCAATCCTTACCGCCGCGGTATTCGTCTCCGCCGCGCTGACGTTTGCATGTGCGGACGATGACGACACCAGTCCGACCGGTCCTTCCGAACCTGACGGACATGCGGAGGAGGACGACCATGGACCGGGTGAAGAAGAGCTCATTACGACGCTCAAGATCACGCTGACGCCCAGTGGCGGCGGCGCGCCGCTCACGGTGCAGTTCCAGGACCTGGACGGCGAAGGCGGAAACGCGCCGGTCGTGGACAGGATCGTCGTGGATGCGGGTATGGTATACGCCGGCTCGGTTCAGGTGCTGAACGAGACCGAAAGCCCGCCGGAGAATATCACCGAAGAAGTGGAGGAGGAGGCCGAGGCCCACCAGTTCTTCTTTGACACCCTGGGCGGTTTTTCAACGGCCACCGTTGTCTATTCGGACAAGGAATCCGATTACGTGACAAACTCGGGCGCGGATCATCCCGTCGGAATCAAATTTGAGCTTTCCGTACCTGAAAATGCGGCGAACGGCCAGCTTCGGGTCAGGTTGAGTCACTATGATGACGCACCGAAGGACGGGACGACCTTGAGCGACGAGACGGACATCGACGTGACCTTTAACGTGGAAGTACGTTCGTAACGGGTAATCGGATGTGACCTAATGC
>JAPOOT010000238.1 GCA_026713285.1 Gemmatimonadota bacterium
CAGCACCGAACGATCTTCGAACATATAACCGCTCTTGCCGACCAGGCGGGGATCCGTGAGAATACCGCCGACACTGGTAATCTGCGCATCGCCTGATCCGACTGCATCAGGATAGCGATCCGAGAAACTGGTGGCGAGAGCCGTCGTGGCGCCCAGGTCGTTGTTCGCCTGAACGATCTGTGTCGAACTCGGCGTGGTTTCGATAAAATCATCCTCGAAGCCCGGTATCCTGCTACCCGCCGGATACGGATTCGGATACGATACGGATTCGGGCGGATTCAGACTGTTGGTCTGATTGCCGCCGCCACCGCCGAATTCAGCGATCTGTACGTATGGTCCCGAGAAGTTCGGCGCCGCGAAGCGCTTCACCAGATCGTCAGCCACGAAGTCGTATACCCGGCCGATGTTGTAATCGGCGCCGAGCGTCAGGCCTTCATGGATGAACCGGGCGTACGGATGGCCCTGCTTCACCGCTGCGGTCGTCGGATCGGTCACGTCCGTAATCGGGGACGCACCGTCGCTCAGACCGAGATTCGGCGGGATCACCGTACTATTGTAACCGACTTCATGGGCGACCGTGGCGGTCGGGAACTGATCGATGAAACCGGAAGCGCGGTACACGCGGTACTTAGCGAAATCCACAACGCCCCGGCCCGGATCGATGGCCGTTTCCGCATTGTTGGCCCAAGCCAGCGCGATCGTACCGTTGGCGGTCGGGAAGACCGACAGGGTAGGAGGAGGCGCCGGATGGAACAGCGCGCCGCTGGCAGCGCCGCGACCGAAGTTGTGCGTTACGGTCATGGCTTCGCCGGCACCGTCCCGAGCGATGGAACCATCTGCGTTATACACGGGGATGATCCGGTCGTTGGAACCGTCCCAGTAGTACGTGTTGTTGGCCATGTTGTACTTCCGCTGCATCCAGACGTCCTGGGCGCGGAGGTAAACGTCGTAGGCGCCGTCTTTGCCGGCCCCTATCAGGTCAACATGCCAGATGGACAGATCTTCGCCGGGCGCCTTGGTGTAGGGACCCCAGCCAAGCGCGTTCCGGATGCAACCGGCGCCGGAGGTCTCTTCCTTCGTGTCGCTGCCGTTGTACGGATCAGGCACGATACCGGCAAACACGCCATCGAGATCGAAGAGCGTGATGCTATCGTACTGACCTGGCTGCAGACCAATAGCGGCCGTACCAGGATTGCCGGGTTGGGTCAGATTGCGCGGGTCGCCCCACATCATGCCCATGCCCTCGGCCGATCCACCTGCCTGCGTCTTGGCGGTCCAGGTACTGATATCGGTATTTCTTTCAAGCGGACTGCCACTGGTGAAGAGATCCGGATGCGGTGCGCTGCTGCCGCCCGGTACGTTGACCTTCTTGTTCTCCAGGTACTTGGTAAGCGAGCCCTCGTACCAGCCGAAAACAGTTCTCAGGTCAGCGATCCACCATTCATGGGTATTGAACAGGCCGACTGAAGGCGCATCGTAGATATCAAGCGCCGCGACATTGTTCAAGTCCCCGAGCGGATCTTCATCGCCGGAGCCTTCAAGCACCAGCAATGAGGCTTCGCCCACGTGCAACGGATTGAAGTTTCCGTTGGTCGTGTTCCACACGTAGGAGTCGATACCCGGATGACCCGGATTGTCCTCGTCGAACATGGTGACCAGGCCGGAATAGAAACGTTCGCTGTAGGGCGCCTGGTTGAAACGGCCCGAATTGATCAGCCCTTCCGGTACGGCGAGAGGCATCACACGGCTGAACATGGCAGGTGGCTGCTTGTCGTCACCGCCTGTACCGCCGCCGATCGCCCCACCGGTCAGGAGGGGGTTGTTGGTCCATGGAATATCGAAGTCATAGTTGAAAATGATCAGGAAGTTCTTGATCGTAACTCCATTTTCTTCCAGGGATCCATCCTGATTCACATCTACGTCGCCGTGCACATTCAGCACGTGACGCAACAGGATGAAGTCATTCGTATGGCCGTAGCCGTAGCTGAAGCTGTACGACTGACGCTGGACCCGAATACCCGCGTTCGTATTGAAGGTCGTTTCCGTTATGAAGGGCTCACGGTAACCACCCGGTCCCACGGTGCCACCGGCAAAACCCGGGCTGCTCGATCCGCCCTGATCCGACCAGAAGCCTTGCGGGGCCTGTTCGCGCTGATGAGGCGGCGCGCGATAGACGTTGGTGGTGCCGATGAAATCACCTTCGGCGCGACTGATGGGCATACCGGCCACAGCGTTGGGCTGATAGGCCGTGATCCCGAAGGCCGACGCCCATAGCGGCGCGTCCAACCCACCTGCGGGAAAGGTGTACGAGGGAAAGCCCATCGTGGGACTCATGGAACGTCCCGATCCACGCCAGCCAACGCCGGTGTAGGTGTCGGTAAGTTCCGAATTCATGACGGCCATGTAGGTCTGACCGCCGATATAGGCATCTTGCCTTGAATCCAGGGCGAGTTCGTTCGGGATCGGAGACCCCTGAGTCGCCGAGGATCTTGCCGGTGCGTCCGGCAACGCCGTGAGGTATTGTGCGACCCCTAAGGCGATCGCCGTCGTAAACACGACAGCTCCGGCTGTTACATATCGACGCCATTTCTTCAAAATGAACCTCCTTATGCCGGCAACGTTCTGCGAACGTCGCCAACCTGGCGGGAAGACACCTTTTAACTGCGCGTCTTCCCGCGTTGGATTTACCATGCTAAGTTGAGACCCAACCAGATGTCACGAGGACCGTTGGCCTGCGTGCCGATTCCGCCCACAGGACCGCCTATGAGACCTACGGGATCTCCCCGGCGTTGCCAGCGGTCGCCGGTCGCGTTGTCAGAGCCGCCGGTGATGCTGTAGATGTTCACGCGATCAAAGATGTTATTGACCTGGGTGAACACGCCGAGGCGTACGTTACCCAGATCAAAGTTCTTCTGGGCGTACAGGTCGCTCGTCCACGTCCAGGGCGAGCGCTGCGATGCGGCAAGCAAACCGAGCGGATCGATTGCCTGCTCGCTGGACGTGCGGTACTGGTTGCCGCTCTGCGCCTTGGTCAGTATAGAAGCGCTGATACCGTAGGGCAGCTCGACCAGGAGGTTCGTAACGATACGATGTCGTCGGTCGAATGCGGTGAATTCGCGGATGTATGTATCGGGCGTCGGTGTTCCGTCCACGAAGTCGGAGAACACGAGCACTGTCTCGCCGCCACGTTCGCGGACCGTTTGGGGCGTGGTCAGATTGGAAGTGAAGGCCAGGGTGTAATTGGCCCGCAATGAGAACCGATTGGCCATCTGGCGCCGTAACGACACCTCGAGTCCCCGCGTATCCTGTGCGAAAGTCGGAAGCAGGATGGAGATTTCGCGCTGCGAACCGCCGATGAAGGCTACGTCCGGCGCGAAAAGCCATACCAGCGGCAGGTTGTTAACATCCCGGAAATAACCGGTAACATCCAGATAGTATCCGGGATAGACCTCGGCCTGCAGACCCATTTCGTAGTTCGTGGACTTCTGGAACGGCAGATCCGGGTTTCCGTGGTTGCGCTCAAACGAAGAGGTTTGAACCAGACCGGTGAACAGGTTCTCCAGCGACGGACGCTGGTTGAAGATACCGTACGAATAATGCAGCGCGGCGCGATCCGTGATCGGATGGGATATACCCAGGCGCGGCGCGAGTCCCGTCTTCATCGACGGAGAAAGCGTGCGGTATTCCGGATCGTCGTGTTCGGGATCGGGACCCGGACGCGGACGATAGGGATTGATCGCGTTGGCGTTGGCGTCGAACATGTCCAGCCGCAATCCCGCGTTTACCACAAGGCTTCCGTACTCGATACGATCCTGCATGTACGCGAAGAATTCGTTCGGATACACATGGGCCTGCCGGCCTGCGAGGGGCAGTACGCTGGCAGTCGGATCCCGATTCAGATCGTTGAAGAGCGTCACGGCGTTTCCACGGGCTGGGCCGCGCGTGTTCTCTTCATAGTCATTCATCACAACGCCGAAGCCGCCCTTGAACTGGTGATTCGAGGTGACCTGGCTTGTAATGGCGAAGCTGACATCGGTCTTGAACGGGCGTCGACTCGTGTAGTTGCCGAAATCGATCGAAGCGTATGCTTCATCGCCGTACAGGATATAAGGTACCTGCGTGCCACTTCCCTGCTCGAGCGGCGAATATCCAACGGAGTGGATGAACGCGTCGGTTAGGGACGGCAGTGGTTCCTTGCCGTACTTGGGATTATAGCGCTCGTTGTACTCGCGCAGGTGGCTTAACCGGATTTCGTAGAAGGTACGGGGGCTGAGCGTTTGAGTAAACGACGCATTCAAATGCACTCGGCCGCCGAAACTCTGGTTGAGACCTTCTTTATTGTACTTCCAACCATAGTTCGAGGCGCCGGGGTCGAAAGTTCCGCCGACGCTGGCTGAGCCCCGCTGGCCCTTCTTGCTGAAGAAACCCTGGTCTTCGATGAGTCCGGACATGGTCACCTTGGTGCTGACGGTAGGCCGGTAGGTCATCTTGATGAAGGAGTTCATCACACGGATGTAATCGTCGGGATTGCGGCCCCAACTCTCCGCGAAACGTCCCGACGCGAACCAGTTCAGCTTGTCGCCCAGTGGACCGCCCATACCGAAGTCAATCTGTACGGGGCGTTTCTCGGTCCGGTTGTTCCGGGCGAACTGGTTGTATTTATCAGGATGGAAAGACCGGTCCACGGAGAAACTATTGGCCTGGGCTTCCGGCAATCCGTCGGTCAGGTAGGACCACGTGATGGCTTCGGGTTCGGGAATGACGCGGTCGTAATCCCAGTAATAGTCGTCCCGCTTGTAGATGGCGGACCAGCTATCCGGGGACCCGGTCATGTCCAGCACGTCGAAGGGATCCTGCATCCTGAGTCCGTCCTCCGCGCGCGCGGGATCACTGTTGAACGCGTTCGTCTTGTCGATCGCGTCCTGAATGACCTTGCGCAGGTCGGCTTCCGACCAGGTTCCGGCACGGTACGCGTCCACGATGTCGAGTTCGGGCGGCTTGGCCCAATTCAGACCCTTCTGGCCCAGCGTACGGTATTCGAAGTTACCGTTGTAACTCGCACCGCCTTCACGGGTAACCACCGAGGTGATCCCGGCCAACGCGTTCACGTACTCGGCGTTGAACGTTCCCGTCTTGACCTCGAGTTCCTGGATCATGTAGGGGTTGATCGCAAACGCCTGACTTGTGTTATGTTGCTGCCCGGTCACTGTTGAACCGTCCAGCGTGGTCTGCGCCTGATTGGCTTCGCCGCCGCGGAGCCGGCCGCCGAAACTGCCCGCCGTGGTCAGAACCACTTCGGCGATGCTGGTCACCGGCAGCGCCTGGATTTCCTCGGCCGCCACGATGGTCCGGGTGGAAGTGAGACTCTTCTCGACCAGGTCCCGTGTCGCCACGACTTCGACCGCTTCGGCGGATTCGAGAATCGTCGAATCCAGCTCGAAGTTCATCGTCGTGGTCAAATCGGCGTGCACCTCGGTACCTATGGCACGCACCGGGACATAACCGATGACGTTCACCACCACGGTGTAGTTGCCGGGCGGTACATTAAGAATGAAGTACTCGCCCATATCATTCGCCATCGCACCCAAAACCGTGCCCTCGATGCGGACACTGGCTGCCGGCAGCGGTTCCCGCGTCGCACTGTCGACCACGACACCGGAAACTTTACCCAGCGACAACTGCGCCAGCGCATCCGACGAGATGCTGAGCACTAACGCGAATGCGAATGCGAAGCGCAAAGCTCGTGAAATTGTTATAGACATCAATTCACTCCTCATTAACAGAGCCCTTCTGATTATTGTCAGCTTGCCCCGGCCTGCTGACGGTATCGTAGTATTGCTCTCTCGACTTTGAATTCTACAACCTTACTCCGTGACACTCACCTCCCTCCAGCGATGGTAATGGGGCAATCGTATATAATAGAGATAATCGTGAATACCTTTACATAGAGAAACGACATACAAACCGTCGCGTGCAAGGGCATGAACACGCAACGAAAAACCGATTTTCAGTTCAAGGAATCCGAGTAACCATCAAATGCAAACAACGTGCCAGATTTCCAGCGTTCCGCCGCCGCGCGCCTGGCTGAATCCGAAACCCTATGGGACTCTAAGCAAAACGAGACCATTGGCCGTATTCTGCCATCTGCTTGGAACGGATGCGTACGACGAGTAACACGAAATTAATTTCATCCTTCATCAAGGTCTGAAACGAATTGCATAACACGGTCCGTATCCATCACGCTATCATACCCATCGCACACCCGCGACTGCCGCCAAATCTTCCTTGACTTTGTACACGGCCCCGCATAAGGTGTTGCGCTGGCATTGGTTCGGATGTGTTTAGCTATGCACCGTTTAGCGAGTTATAAGTATATATCCGGCCCGATTCGTAGTCAACATTTTATTTCATTTTTTTCAAAAAAGTGGCGGTTGCAGAAAGCAAAACGGAGTCGCATGAAGAACAGGGCCTGGTTTCGCTGCATCGAAGGGTGTAGCGAAACCTATCCACTGAATGAAATCATCTATCGATGCCAGGCTTGCGGGGGGCTGCTCGACGTCGTACACGACCTCACAAGCCTGAGGGCTCGAAGCGCCGCGGCCTGGATGAGATTGTTCGACGAGCGGTACCGGCGAACGGAATATCCCTACGGGAGTTCGGTCTGGGGCAAGAAGGAATGGGTCTGTCCCGCGGTGGACGACGAGCACGTCGTTTCCATCTACGAGGGTGGCAACAACCTGTTCTGGGCCGAGCGGCTCGGCGCGCAGCTCGGGCTCGGCGATCTCTGGGTAAAGCAGTGCGGAAACAACCACACCGGTTCGTTCAAGGACCTGGGCATGACGGTGCTGGTCTCCATGGTCAACCAGATGATCGCGGAAGGCAAGGAGATCCGGGGTATCGCCTGCGCGTCGACGGGAGACACCTCGGCTTCGCTAGCAGCCTATTGCGCCTCGGCTGGAATCCCGGCCATCGTTTTCCTGCCCAGGGACAAGTTGTCCGTCACGCAGCTCATACAGCCCATCTCCCACGGCGCGCTGACCCTGTCGCTCGATACGGATTTCGACGGATGCATGGAGATCGTCCAGCAGGTGGCCGAGAACGAGGGTATCTATCTTGCGAATTCCATGAACTCCCTTCGCCTGGAGGGCCAGAAGACGATCGGGATCGAGATCTGCCAGCAGTTCGACTGGGAGGTGCCCGACCTGATCATCATACCCGGCGGCAACCTGGGCAACGTCTCTGCGCTGGGCAAAGGGTTTCTGATGATGGAAGAACTCGGGGTGATCGACAAGCGGCCGCGCATCGTCTGCGCACAGGCCGCGCGGGCCAACCCGCTCTACCAGAGCTATCTGGCCGGATTCAACGAATTCGAACCCGTCCATGCCGAAAACACGGTCGCCAGCGCCATTCAGATCGGCAACCCCGTCAGTTACAAACGCGCGGTCCGCGTGTTGAGGGAATTCGATGGTAGCGTCGAACAGGCCACCGAGGACGAAATCGCGAACGCCTCCGCGCGCGGAGACCTGACGGGACTTTACAACTGTCCACACACGGGCGTCGCGCTGGCCGCGCTCTTCAAAATGGTCGAAAGAGGAGAAGTCCGCGCCTCGGACCGCGTCATCATCATCTCCACGGCGAACGGTCTGAAATTCACCGATTTCAAGGTCGATTACCATGGGAACCGGCTGGACGACGTGAACGTGCAACATGGGCAGTCCCCCGTGGAGCTTCCCGCCCGTTACGATGACGTGATCCGGACGATCGACCGAACGCTTTCATGAAAACGTTACCTGCCTCCATCGGAATCCTGCCGCTGATCCTGGCCCTGCTCGTAACCGCATGCGGCGGCCCGCTGCAGTTCCGCGGGGCGCCCTCCGGACCGGAGCGGCGCCTGGCGGACGACTTGCGTGAGATCCTGGACCGTCCCGGCCTGGCCCCCATGGCCATAGGCGTAAAGGTCGCGTCGCCGGTCACCGGCCGGATACTCTTCTCCCGGCATTCCGACGGACTGTTCCATCCCGCGTCCAATACGAAGCTGTTCACCGCCCTGGGCGTCCTGCGGACCATGGGCCCCGGTTATCGCTACCTTACGAGCGTATTCGCAGACGGTGACGCTTATGTCAGCGGCGACACGCTCCACGCGTCGCTGTACCTGCTCGGGCGCGGAGATCCCATGCTGGAATCTGCGCACCTGGACAGCCTCGCCGGCCGCGTCGCCGGATCGAGCGGGGCACGGGTCATCGCGGGCGACATCGTCGTCGACGATGCGTACCTGGACGGCATACCCTACGGAGAAGGATGGATGTGGGACGACGTGCAGCACAGTTACTCGGCCTCCCTGAACGCGCTCTCGGTGAACGGCAACAGCGTGAAGATCGGCATATCGCCCGGCGCCGCCGTCGGCGCGCCCGTAACGGTCCGGGTCGAACCGCCGACGACGGCCGTTACTTTCGAAGTCCGGGCCCTGACGGTCGCCGCGGGAGATACTTCGTCCGCCGAGCCGCTCATGGTCGAACGGGACTGGCCGTCGCGGTCCAACAGGATAACGGTAACCGGCCGGATCGGCATGGATGAGGGCGAACGGGCATACTTCCGGTCCGTCGAAGAACCCGGACTTTACGCGGGGAAACTGTTCCGGGAGATGCTGCAAGCCCGCGGCATCCGCGTCGCGGGACCGGTACGCAGGGGAATCACGCCGACGCGCGCCCGGACGGTGGCGTTCTACCGGTCACCGCCGGTTACCGGGGCCCTGGCCCGCTTGGTAAAGGACAGCAGCAACCTGACGGCGGAGCTGCTCGTGAAGACCATGGGACGTCACGCGACGGGCGATCCGGGCTCGTCCGCCGGCGGCCTGGCGGTGTTGCGGCGGGTCCTGGCGGACTACATCGGCCTGGACCCCGCCGATTACCGGTTCGCGGACGGTTCCGGCCTTTCGTGGTACAACTACGTATCTCCCGATCAGATCGTGGAACTGCTGACTGCGGCGTACCACGATCCCGAGATCGGCCGCAGCTTCCTGGAGGCGTTACCCGTCGCCGGTGTGGACGGGTCCCTGAGAAACCGGATGAAGGACACGGCGGCCATGGGAAATCTCAGGGCGAAGACAGGTACCCTGACCGGCGTGAGCTGCCTGAGCGGCTACGTCCACACCCGGGACGGCGAACCCCTGGTATTCTCGATCATGATGAACAACTTCGTCGGCCCGGCGTCGACGGCCCGGCGAACGCAGGATGAGATCGGGGCCCTGCTGGCGGGTTTCAGTCGAAATTGACCTGCGTGAAACAACTTAACGGAAGGAGCCGGACATGGCGGGGTCCAGGGATCCTCATGTAGAAGGGAAGGTCAATCGGACGCACTATTCGAGCAAGACGGAACTGTCGGCTCGGCTCTTCGCCGTCCTGGACCTGGCCTCGGAGGACCGGGGACTGGAACTGATCCCCCAGCTTTCCCGGGCGGTAAGACGGGGAGATGTCCTGGAACTCGTTTGCACCGACGAAGAAGGGGCCGGACCGGGATCGGAAGTGAACCGGACCGCCTACATCGGCTTCGTGGAGGTATCGGAGGCGGGCCTGCTTCTGTGCGGGGACGCGGTCACCGTCCAGCAGGAAGAAATCGGAAAAGTCTCGGGATTCGACGAGACCCACCTGCCCAACCACTTGAACGTCGTGATACGGTCGAAGCGTCTTGTCACGGGCCGGGAAATGGATCTGTCGCTGGACGCGCCGATCACCTTTGCCGGGATCCGCGCGGACGCGGACCGTGGTATCGGTTTCTGATTTCCGTGCAGCCCTGCCAGCCAGCCCGGTCGCCCATTCAGCCCGGTCATGCCCGCCGCCTGGTCCATCTGGACAGCTCGGAAGGTTCGACCGGTCACAGGCCCGACAGGCCGTCCGTGCCGCCTGGATCCACTCGGCCACCGTCTCCGTATCCCGCCACGGACCGGCGCCGTCCCTCCCCGCCTACCGCCCGCCGGCCAGTTCGTTTCGCAACGCGACATAGCTTTCGTACCGCTCCCGGGACACGGCGCCCGCCGAGAGGGCGTCTCGTAGGGTACAGTCCGGTTCGTGGACGTGCGTGCAGTCGTGGAACCTGCAGCCCGACAGATGGCCTCGCATTTCCGGGAACAACTCCGGAAGCTCGCGCGGCGAGACGTCCCACAGGCTGAATTCCCGTATCCCCGGAGAGTCTATCACCAGGCCCCCTGCGTCGAGCTTGTGCGCGGCGAGGTAAGTGGTGGTGTGCCGGCCCCGGCCCGTCGTCCGGTTCACCTCGCGAACCCGAAGTCCCAGGCCGGGTTGCATGGCGTTCAGCAGGGATGTCTTCCCCGCGCCGGACGGACCCGCGATCGCGGAAATCCTGTTCCGCAGCGTTGCCTTCAGCAGGTCGACCCCCTTCCCCGTCACCGCGCTGGCCGGGATGACGCGGTAGCCGCACCGTTCGTAGATGCCTGCGAGATCCGGATCCCCGTCTTCCGCCAGGTCGACCTTGTTGAGGCAGACGACCGGGGCGAGGTTGCCGGCTTCCGCGGCCACGAGCAGACGGTCCAGCAATTGCAGGTTCGGGTTCGGGTCCCTCACCGAGAAGACGACGACGAGATAATCGGCGTTGGCGATCATGATCTGTTCCATGCGCCGCTTGCCGGGGGCGAGACGGGAGAGTTTGGAGCGGCGCGGAAGCACTTCTTCTATGGCGCCGGTCTCCCCCTGGTCCTCCACGAAGCGCACGCGATCCCCTATGGCGACAGGATTCACGGCGGCGATGCGGCCGACCTGCTCCACGGAGTGATGCTGGTTGTCCCGCTCCGGATAGATCAGCGCTTTCTTCATCCGGCTGCGCAACGCGCAGGCGAAGATCCCGTGCCGGGTCTCCACGTCGAATACGCCCCGGTGTTCCCTGATTACGATGCCTTCGGTCGTGTCCATATACGCGGCGCCCTTGCGCCAAACCGTCTCTCCGGCCGTCGATGCATGGTTTGCCCGGTGAACCCTATGGGACTGGCCTGCCCGATTGCCTGCCCGGCCGGCCCCTCGGTTCCAGGGTTGTCTGCCTGTCCGGCCGGCCCCTCGGTTCCAGGTCTGTCTGCCTGCCCCTCCGGCCCCTCGGTTCCAGGTCTGCCTGCCTGCCCGTTCGGAACTAAGCCGCCTGGCCGGTACACAAAGTATACAAGAGCCGACGCATGACGAGTTCGGGGGGCAACGCGCTGGATTTAAGGGATGTATCGGCTTCGTAGAGTGCCTCGAACCCGCTCAGCAGGTCCCGACCCGACAGAAGCCTGGATTGTGCGGAGTAGCGGTTGTAAAACCGGTTGAACCCCCATCCCAGCTGCAGTTGCTTCTTGATGTCGTCGTCCGTCCGGCGATCCCGTTTCAGGAACCGGATCTTCCAGAGTATCACCAGGTGGCGGACGAAGAGCGCCACGATGGCCTGAGGCGCGTCTCCGGCGTCCATCGCGCGCTCGTAGGCATCCAGCGCCCGGGCGAGGTCCTTCTCGCCAACGGCCTCGGCGATGTCGAAAACCGAACCCGCGCGAACGGGTCCGAGCGAACTTTCCACGTCTCCGGCCGCTATCGTATCCCGACCGCCGACGAACACGGCCAGTTTCTCCACTTCTCCGGCCAGTTCCCCCAGGTCCGATCCCACGATGGCCTGCAACTGGTGCGCTGCTTCGGGCGTCATCCGCTTTCCGTAGCGTCTCGCGTGCTGCTGAAGCCAGGGGGGGACCTTTTCGGGAAACAGGGGGTAGAACACCACAGAAACCGACGACGACGCCAGCCGTGCGTATAGTTTGGTCTTCAGGTTTATCCGGGGCGCCTCGAGCACCAAAACAGCGGTGGGCACGGGGCGCTCCGCGTAATCCGCGACGGCTTCCCGGTCCTGCTGAGGCAACTTGTGGAAGTCCCTTACGACAACGATCCGGCGGTCGGCCATCATGGGCACGAGGGACGCGGCGGTCAATATGGCCGCGGCATCGCTCTCGTCGCCGCGAAGCACGTCCAGGCAGAATGCTTCCGTGCCCGGCTCGACGACGCGGGCGACCAGCGCGTCCACGGCTTCTTCCTTGCGGTATGCCTCGTCGCCGGTGAAGAAGTACACGGCGTCGATCCGGCCTTGCTCAAGCTGCTGAAGCAGTTGGTCGGGGTTCATGTGGGACGCCTCTCCGCCTGTCCATGGCCGTACGCTTCCGGCACGGCTCATCAACGGCACGAATCGGGTTACGGGAATCGCGACATACAATATATTAAAGTCAAGCCGCTTATGCCATCCCTTAACCGTACTCAAGGCATCGTAACCTGGCCAGCAGCCACGGACGCTCCGCAATGCCACGTATCGACAGGACCACGATCGGAAACCGGTTGGAAGAACTGTACCGTTTATTCGATCTTTCGATGATTTCACCCGACCCGCTCGAAGTGGTGAGACGCTTCGACCGTCCGGAAGACCAGGAGATCGCCGGCCTGGTCTCGGCCTCGCTGGCTTACGGCCGGGCGGAAACCATCACGGATGCGGCCGTCGAAGCATTGGGGAGGATGGGAAACGCGCCCCGGGACTTCGTCACGGGTTTCGACCCGAGGCGGGACGGCGGTCGATTCGACGGGTTCGTATACCGGTGGACGCGGGGAAGCGACCTGTCGCTGTTGGCCGCGCTCATGCAGAAGGCCCTGCTGCGCCATGGCTCCCTTGGCGCGCTGTTCGCCGCGGGCCACCGCGCATCAGACCCCCATACGGGTCCCGCGTTGAACCATTTCACCCACACGCTCCTCGGCTACGCGCAGGAGGACCCTCTTACGGAACGGCACCGGACGAAAACGGGGATCCGCTACCTGTTACCCTCCCCGAGATCGGGAAGCGCCTGCAAGCGGATGAACCTTTACATCCGCTGGATGGTTCGGCGGGAAGCCCCGGACCTGGGCCTTTGGCGGAGTATTTCCCCCGCCCGCCTGGTGATGCCGATCGACACCCACGTGGCGCGGATTTCCAGGCGGCTGGGGCTCACTTCCAGGCGGCAGGCGGATTGGAAAATGGCCGAGGAAGTCACGCGGGCGTTGAGAAGGTACGATCCGGAAGACCCGGTGAAGTACGACTTCGCCATGTGCCACTGGGGCATGCTGGAGTTCAGAGACCGCTGACCTTCCGGCAGGGGCGGCGTTCCGTACGTAC
>JAPOOT010000398.1 GCA_026713285.1 Gemmatimonadota bacterium
CCTGAACCTGTGGCTGATACCATCCCTGGGCATCCTGGGCGCCGCCCTGGGAACGCTGGCATCCTTCGGACTGCTGACGATAACGCGACTGGTCGAGGTATACCACCTGTTCCGGATCCATCCCCTGGACTGGCGCATTTTGAAGCCCTGCGCCGCAGCGGTCGTCGCCTTCGCATGCGCGTACCTGGCGGGGGCCTACGCGCCTGATGCCCCGTGGTTGCGCATGGCCGCGCTGCCCCTGATTTTCCTGGCCCCCTATCTCGGTGTGCTGATCCTGATGGGGTTGGAAGCGGATGACCGGATCGTGCTTCGGCGCCTGCGGGGGCGGTGGGCCCGAAGGCGTGGGCACCGAGCTTCAGGGCCATGACGTTCGTGGTCCGGCGCCTGCGGGGCCTGTGCGATCCACCGCCTCTACCCGGTATGAGGCCAGGTGCAAGCCGTGGGGTGGAAGGGGAGCGCGTACCTGGGACATCTGTCGACGGGGAGACCTGGTTGTTTTGAATTACAGCGTGGTATTGTTCGCCGATACGGATGACATCACAGCCGGCGCCGGTCGATCGGTTTACGGCATTTCTCTGTTGGAACGGCACCTTCGGGTCTTTGCTTCCCTGGGGGCCCGGCGGGTAACCGTGGTCGGACCTGCACCCGGCCGGGGTTCGGAGATCCGGGCCGACGGATACGACGAACGCTGGTTCGCGGAGCTGCGCGGCGTCGACTGCGTGGGGGCCGACGAAAGCCCTGCCCGCTGGCTGCCCGGGAAGGACGAAGTGGTCCTGGTGCTGGACGCCCACCACCTGTATGACCCGCGTGTCCTGCGGGCCATGGTCGAAGGCGGCCCAAACCGTAGAGCCGCGGACCCGGCAGTCAGGGAATCCTGCAGGCTGCTGGTGGCGGACGCGGACCTGCTCGCAAGCCTCACGGCGTGCTGGAGCGGTTCCGAATCGCTATGGTCATCGCTGGAATCGGCGCCGGAATCGACCTGCCCGGTATTCGATCTCCGCGAAATGGACCCCTATATCGTGGATCTGCGCCGAAGCCTGCCCCCCTGGTGGGTGGTCCTGGACTCGGACCGGAAAGCGAGCCGGGCGGAGGCGCTTCTGATCGATGCCGCGCAGAAGGGAACACTGGATTTTCCGGCGGAATTCATTCATCCGTCCCTGGAGAACCTGCTTACGAAGTGGATCTCGGCCGGAACCGCGACGCCTAACCAGGTAACCACCCTCACCATATTGCTGGCCTTCCTGGCCACCGGCCTGCTGGCCGTGGGGCAATCGGGCCCGGGTTACACGGCCGCCGGACTGATCATCGCCTTCATCGTCGGGGTACTGGACGGGGTCGACGGCAAATTGGCCCGTGTTACGGTGCGATGCACGCGGTTCGGGGACCGATATGAACACGTCCTGGACGTGATCTGGGAGCTGACCTGGTACTGGGCACTGGGGTGGATGCTCGGAGGCAGCGGCGATGCGGCGGGCCCCTTCGTGCTCGCTACAGTAATCACGCTCTTTTATCTGCTTGACAAAGCGGCCACGGGGATGTTCAAGTCACGGCAGGGAATCGAACTGTTTGACTACGAGCCCATGGATCGCTTTTTTCGCCGTATAGGCGCCCGGCGCAACACGAACGTCCTGCTGCTGCTGGGTGGTACGGCCGCAGGCATGCTGGCGGAAGCGTTTACTTTCGTGGCCATCTGGACGGTGATTACGGCGGCGTTTCACTGGACGCGGGCGATATGGGTGCCGTCGAAGCCGACATCGGCCGGCGATGTGGAACGGCTTCCTTAAAGCCAGCCATGATTTCTCCCGGGCATGGGCTGGCCCATGCCCGTTTAATTGGATCAAAAAGTGGAAGTGTGCGTCTAATATGCTTTATAATGAGCGAGTCGGCCATCGCAGTGCGTCGACGCTTGCGCCAAGCGGAGGCACCGTGTTTCGTTTCCTGGTCCACATCCTGGCGGTATCTCTGATCACGGGGCCGGCGGTCGCGCAGGGATCGGACCGTCCCGTCCAGGCCGTCCAATCCGTCCAGGCAGTCCGCATGACGCTGGAGCAGTGCGTGGACAGGGCGTTGACGGTCAGTCCTGATATCGAGCAAGCGGCCCTTGCCGTCGAAGGCCTGGAAGCCAGGTTGAGCGAAACGAAATTTGCGGGCATCGCACCCCGGTTGCAGTGGACCAACGTCTTCGGTCCGGCGCCCGGCATAGAAGGCGATACGGAACGGGTCGAGACTATCCGGAGCGACCTGTCCGATCTGGGCGTTTTTTCCCGCACGCAGATCGAACTGGTCCAGCCGCTGTATACCTTCGGGAAGCTCAGCAATGCGAAGAAGGCGGCCGGATACGGTCTCGAGGCGGGCGAGGCCGCCGTGGAATCCAGGAAGCACGACGTGGCCTTCCAGGTGAAGAAACTGTTCTACGGACTCGTGCTGGCCCGTGAGCTGAGGGAAATCATCCTGGAAAGCGAAGAAAGCGTTAGGGAAGCCCGGGAGCGCGTCAACGAGATGATCGAGGAGGATTCGGAAGATGTCGGCCAGAACGACCTGTTGAAAATCGATGTCTTCGAGTATGAAGTGCAACAGAGCCGGGCGCGGGCCGAGAAGTCGATCGAAATGGGGAAGGCGGCGCTGAAATCGGTGCTCGACATCGATCGCTACAGCGATTTCGATATCGTCGACACGGCCGCGGAATCCGGAATGGCAGACCTCGACGGACTGGCAGTCTACATCGAACAGGCGAAGAACCGGCGGTACGACATTCGGCAGCTCAGGGCCGGCGTGCTGGCCCGCCGCGCGCTGCTGAAGGTAGCCCGGAGCGATTACTACCCCCAGATTGCCCTTGCGGGGTCCATCCAGTGGGGTATCGCGCCCCACCGGCCGGAACTCGACAATCCGTTCCTCAGGGACGAATTCAATTTCCTGCGGGGGGGCGCGGTGATTACCTTGCGGCAGAACTTCAATTTCGGCCTGACCCGCGCCAAGTACCAGGCCCGGAAAGTGGAACTGGAAACGCTGGTGACCAGGGAATCACAGGCGATGAACGCGATCGAACTGCAGGTGGAATCGACCTACCGGGACGTAATCGAGGCCCGTACAAACGTCGTCAACAGCGACCGGGCGCTTCGCTCCGCCAGGGCATGGCTGACATCGGCAAAACTGGGCTTCGACATCACGGGAGACAGTTCGGAGTTGCTGGACGCCTTCACCGCGCACGCTAAAATGCAACATGCGCACCGGCAGTCGATGTTCCAGTACCGGGTTTCGCTTGCCGAACTCGATCACGTAACCGGTAACGGGATTTCAAATGTGCGGCGCTGACACACGGAACGGAGGATGGTCATGAAGAATCGACGTGCGGGGGCGGGCAGGACGCTCAGTCTGCTGGCTGGCGCCGTCCTGTTGCTTTTTGCCGTGTTTATCGATCCGTCTGCAGTCCTTCGCACGGACTCAGCGGAAAAAGGAACGCCGCCCCGATTTTCCACGCCGCGGATCGACTCGTTTGTTCCGGCAGCCGCGCGGGCGGACCATCCTCAACGCCGCGATGACCGTCGAGCGTCCGTCCTCATCGATGGCTTCGACAGTTCGGCCCCGGGCAGCTTCCCCCTGACCTGGAAAGCCTGGCGGGGAGACGATGACCTGGCTCGGAAAATGTATACAATCCGGGAGGAAGACGGCAACCGGTATCTCCACGCGGCCGACGACGGCTCCTCCATCATCATACGCAAGCAGCTCAACGAATGGGATGCGAACGAATACCCGGTGCTGTCATGGCGCTGGAGGGCGATGGTCCTGCCCGAAGACGGAGATGAACGCATCAGTTCCAGGAACGACAGTTCCGTGGCCGTGTACGTGGTCCTGGATCAGAACTTCATCGGCGTGCCCAAGACCCTGAAGTACGTCTGGAGTACCACCCTGCCGGTCGGCACCCATCACCGCCGCGACGGAATTGGCCGTCCCCACGTGATTGTGCTCGAAAGCGGTACGGAGAAGCTCGGGGAGTGGGTCGAGGAGTCGGTCGACGTGTATGCGGACTATGTCCGGATCTACGGGAAAAAGCCGCCCCGGAAAGCCGTAGGGATCGGCATTCTTACGGATGGCAACGCGACGGGAACGGACTCGAAGGGGGATTACGACGACTTCATGGTTCATCGCCGGAACACCGGGTCCTGACCCGTCAATTCCGGCCGGAAGGCAGGAGGTAGAAAATGCATGCTATTTGCCGCGCACTCCGCCGCTTGGGACCGCTTGTCGCCTGGGCGGCGGTGTCGTTGATCGCTTTCGGGAGTAACGCGCAGGAATACTCGCCCATCGAGACCCTGAAACAGCGGGACGCCGCGTTACTCGGCCTGGATGGAGCCACCACCGAAGCGGCGCGGGACAGTCTCGTGCGCCGGGCCGTCGTCGAGGGGTTCGATTTCGTACGGCACAGCCGTATCTCGCTCGGCAGGCACTGGCGGGAGAGGACGGACGCGGAACAAGAAGAATTCGTTTCGGTCCTGCGTAAGTGGACGGAAAACCGGGCCCTCGACAAGCTGCGCAAGCGGTCGGACAGAACGACCTATGACGGAGAGGAGACCCGGGGTAGCAGGTCGGTGGTGAGAACCACGGTATGGTACAAGGGTACCAAAACACTCGTCGACTACAAGATGGAGTTGCAGGAAGGGCACTGGCTCATTTACGACATGGTCATCGACGGGGCGAGCGTCGCGCTGGCCAACCGGGACGCTTTCTACAAGAAGATCAGCAGGACCTCCTACGACGAATTGCTCGATACCCTGCGCGCAAAAACCCTTGAAATCGAGTAGTGTTCCATGTATATTTCCGGAGTCTGTACGATATACTCGTTTTAAGTAGTATACTCATGTCCTATGTTTTTAGGAGACGGAATGGCGAAGACGGTATACGAGCGGTGTATCTTTTTCCTCGTCGACGGCGCCCGCGAAGACGTCATGCGGGCAATGACCGAGGCGGGCGAACTGCCTTCCCTCCGGCGCTACGTGCTGGACAGGGGGGACTACCGCAAGGCGGTGACTTCGTTTCCGTCCACGACCGGTCCGGCCCATGTGCCCTTTCTGACCGGTTGTACGCCTGGTACGTGCAATCTCCCCGGAATCCGCTGGTTCGACCGGTCCCAGCCCCATGGGCTCACCCATTTCCGCCAGGCGCGCAGTTACGTGGGTCCGGGAGGCCTGTATATCGACCAGGACCTCAAGGATGATATCCACACCATCTTCGAGTACTTCGAGCGCCCGGCGGGGGTGTTCAGTTTCGTGAACAGGGGATTGGGCATATTCGAAAACCGGACGCTGCTGACCAGGGGCTGGTACTGGCTATACGCCCATTACTCGGGCCAGTGGCAGGCCGTGGACGACGCCGCCTGGCGGTACATCGACCGGGCCGTTGACCAGGGCGCTGATTTCCTGTCGGCCGTGTTTCCAGCGGTGGACGAATACTCGCATTACACCGATCCTTTTTCGGACGCTACGTTGAACGCGTACCGGGAATTCGACCGGGGGCTCGGCAGGTTGGCGGAGCGGCTTCAACGGCAGAACGGACTGGACGGTACGCTTTTCGTGATCTCCAGCGACCATGGCCTGACCTCCACGCACACGCACTTCGAACTTTGGTCTTTTCTCGACGAACTGGGATTCAATACGCTGTATTATCCCCGGACCCTGCGCAACGGATGCGACGCGGCAACCATGGTCTCGGGCAACGGCATGGCGCATATCTACCTCAAGAAAGGCGACTCCTGGGAAGAAAGGCCTTCCTACGAGGAGATCCGCACGCTGGGGGAAACGGACCCGATCGAGGCCCTGCTAGGGCAGGAGGCGATCGACCTTGTGGCGGCGGTCAAGGAAGAATCGGTCATCGTCTGCGGGCGTCGGGGGATCAGTGAAATAAGGGAGACGCCCGACGGTATCGCGTACCGGGTTGTCGAGGGCCAGGATCCTTTCGGCTATAGAGGCATCCCGGCTGAAGCGTCCGATGAGCAATTGCTCTCCGCCACGTTCGACACGGATTATCCCGACGCGCCATATCAATTGCTGCGTGTCCTCGGTTCGCCGCGGTCGGGCGATTTGATCGTCAGCGCCCGAAAAGGCTACGATCTGAGATACCGGTACGAGCATCCGGAACACAAGTCGACCCATGGTTCACTGCATCGCGACCATATGCACGTCCCTTTGATGATGAACACGGAGATTGCAGCGGAATACGTGCGCACCGTGGACCTGTTCCCCGCCATGTTGAACCTGACGGGGCGATTGGTCGAAGGAACTATTGACGGCAGAGATTCTGTAACCGCCGCCTCGCGCGCGGTGGCGTAGGAGTAATCCATGTCCGAGCAGGTCCAGATCGCCCCGGCGCCGGAACTCGTCCCGCCGTCTCCCGCGCCGCCCGTACTGCAACCGGACTCGGGCTATCTCGGGTACGACCGGGCGTTGTTGCGGCCCATGTCCCTGGCGAGGAAGCTCCGTGGCGTGCTCAAGTATCTCCGGGTGCGGCTTAGGGGCGGTCCGATGGCGGTGAACATGGAGGTGACCTACCTCTGCAACGCCACCTGCGATTTCTGTGACTACTGGAAGACGAAACGTTCGGGCAAGCTGGGCGACTACGACTACGTGGACGCGATCAGGAAGCTGGACCCGATGACGGTCACGCTGACCGGCGGGGAACCCACGATCAACAAGCAACTGCCCGAAGCGGTCAGGCGCATCAAGGAATCTCTGGGATTCGTCTACGTCGGCATGGTCACCCACGGTTCCCTCCTGACCGTGGAAAAGGCCATGGCCCTGTGGGAAGCCGGCATGGACCATATCTCCATATCGTTGAATTACATCGGCCGGGAACACGACGAGGAACGGGGCATCGCGGGTTTGTACGAGCATATCTCCGCGCTCGTTCCCCAGCTGACGGCCCGTGGGGTCAACGTGATCTTCAACACGGTGATCATGCGTGAGAACCTGGACCACGTCGTACCCATTGCGCACCTGGCGCGTTCTATGGGCGCAAAGGTTTCCTACAGTTGCTACAGCGACTACAAGAACGGGAACGAAACCCACCTTGTGGATCCCGGTCACGAGGAGCAGCTGGAATCCGTGATCGAGGACCTGGTCTACCAGAAATCCCGGTTGGGGAACATCGTCAATTCCGCCTGGTACCTGCGACGCATACCCGATTACTTCCTGGATGCGCTTCCACGATCCTGCACGGCGGCGGGCAAGTGGCTGGTACAGCTTACCCCCGACGGCAATATAAAACCCTGCGCGGAACTGCCCGTGCAGTCCGGATATGCCGATTTCAAACGGGTTTCAAAGAAGATCGACTGCAACCGGTGCTGGTACAGTTGCCGGGGTGAGACGGAAGCCTCGCTGAGGTTCGAGCGGATCAGGGAACTCCTGGGCCGGGCCTGGCACACGGGCGCTTAACTGTCCACTGCCAGTTCCCGGGCGAGGATCTTCCCGGTATGGGACAGGGACGCCGCAATGACCTCGGGCGTACCCGCGGCAACCACGTGACCGCCCCGGTCACCGCCTTCCGGACCTAGATCGACGATCCAGTCGGCCGTCTTGATGACGTCCAGGTTGTGCTCGATGACGAGCACGGTGTTCCCCTTGTCCACCAGCCTGTCCAGGACGTTCAGCAACTTGCGGATGTCGTCGAAGTGCAACCCCGTGGTCGGCTCGTCCAGCAGGTAGACGGTCTTGCCGGTACCCGGCCGCGAGAGTTCCTTCGCCAGCTTGACGCGTTGCGCCTCGCCTCCCGAGAGCGTAATGGCCGACTGGCCGAGCTTGATGTAGTCGAGTCCCACGTCGTACAGCGTCTGCAACATACGCCGGATGCGGGGCACGTTCTCGAAGTGCTCCAGGGCTTCGGCCACGGTCATCTCCAGCGTATCCGCGATCGTCTTACCCTTGTAGGTCACCTCCAGCGTCTCCTTCATGTAGCGCTTGCCGTCGCACACTTCGCAGGTCATCCACACGTCCGCCAGGAAATGCATCTCGATCTTGCGCACGCCGAGTCCCTGGCAGGCCTCGCACCGTCCAGCGGGCACGTTGAAGCTGAACCGTCGGGGTTCGTAGCCCCGCATCCGGGCTTCCACGGTCCGGGAGAAGAGCGACCGGATCGGCGCGAAGAGCCCGACGTAGGTCGATGGATCCGACCTGGGGGAATGGCCGATCGGGGTCTGGTCGATGTTTATGACCTTGTCCACGAACCGCAGCCCCTTGATTTCGTCGTGGGGTCCGGGGTTTACCTGGGCGCGGTGCAGGGTGGAGGCCAGCACGGGATACAGGATGTCGTTGACGAGCGAGCTCTTTCCCGAACCGGACACCCCCGTGACGCAGATGAAAACGCCGAGGGGCAACGTCACGTCGATGTTCTTCAGGTTGTTCTGGCGCGCCCCGAGGATGCGAAGCCTGTTCCGGCCCGGCTTGCGGCGGTCTCGTGGCACTTCGATGCGAAGCCGGTTGCCCAGGTAACTCCCGGTGAGTGAAGTCTCGAGTTCCCTTAGGGCGGCGGGGGCGCCTTCGCCGACGATCCGGCCTCCGAACACTCCCGCTCCCGGTCCGAAATCCACCAGGTTGTCGGCATGCTCCAGCGTGTCGCGGTCGTGTTCGACCATGATCAGCGTATTGCCGAGATCGCGCAGGTTCTCCAGGGCATGGATCAGCCTGAGGTTGTCCCGCGGGTGAAGCCC